>CBIHQA010000012.1:0-20331 GCA_966211475.1 uncultured Neisseriales bacterium | reverse complement strand
GTGCAATCAGGAGCAGTGGGTTTGCCGAATGGACGGGCTTTGTCCGCGATTCGGCAGAAAAATCGGTTTCCGAAAGGTGCCGTTGCTTTCGAAAACATGAGCAAGTTCGTCGTCGGATACTAATCATGCGCAGCCTTTCTGAGATCGTCGCGGAAGCACAATCGGTGCTGACCGCGATCGACGACCTAGTCCAACTCGAAAACGTCAAAGCCAAGTACCTGGGCAAGACCGGTGAACTGACCGAGCACATGAAGGCGCTCGGCAAAGTCTCCGCCGAGGATCGTCCGCGGCTGGGGCAAGAAATCAACGCGGCCAAGACGGCCGTGGAAGCGGTGCTCAACCACCAGCGCCAAGCGATTCAGCAGAAGAAGCTGGAAGGCCAACTGGCGGCGGAATCGCTGGACGTCACCCTGCCGGGGCGCGGTACGGGCTGGGGCGGTTACCACCCGGTGCATCGCACGCTCAACCGGATCACCGAGCTGTTCAAGAGCATGGGCTTTGATGTGGCCGATGGTCCGGAAGTCGAGACCGACTATCACAACTTCACTGCGCTCAATATCCCTGAGGATCATCCGGCACGCGCCATGCACGACACCTTCTACGTGGAAGGCGGCATGCTGCTGCGCACCCATACCTCGCCGATCCAGGTGCGTTACATGCAGACGCATCAGCCGCCGATCAAGATCATCGCGCCGGGCCGTGTGTACCGGGTGGATTCGGATGCAACCCACTCGCCGATGTTCCATCAGATCGAAGGTCTGTGGGTGGAGGAGGGCATCAGCTTCGCGCACCTGAAGGGTGTGGTGGCCGAGTTCCTGCGCCAGTTCTTCGAGCGTGACGATCTGGAAGTGCGCTTCCGCCCGTCCTTCTTCCCATTCACCGAGCCGTCCGCCGAGATTGACGTGAAGGGCGAACGTGGCTGGCTGGAAGTGGCCGGTTGCGGAATGGTGCACCCCAACGTCCTGAAGAATGTCGGCATCGACCCGGAGCGCTACACCGGCTTTGCGTTCGGCTTCGGGCTGGATCGTTTTGCCATGCTGCGCTATGGCGTGAACGACCTGCGACTCTTCTTCGAAAACGACCTTCGCTTCCTGCAGCAATTCCAGTAAGCGGACTGCCCCGGGCCATCTCTTGCGATGGCGGGAAGGGCCGATAGTCGGCCCGGTCGTTGAAACAGATTATTCGGACGCAAGAACATGAAATTTTCGGAACGTTGGCTGCGTGAGTGGGTGAATCCGTCGCTGGACACTGCGGCACTGTGCGAAACCCTGACCATGACCGGCCTCGAGGTCGAGGAATGCGACCCGGCAGGTCAACCGCTGCCGCGCGTGGTGGTGGCGGAGATCCTGTCCGCCGAGAAGCATCCGAATGCGGATCGCCTGCGAGTCTGCTCGGTCAACACCGGTGAAGCATCCCCGCGCCAGATCGTTTGCGGTGCGCCGAATGCACGGGTCGGCATCAAGGTGCCGTGCGCGCTGGATGGCGCCGAGCTGCCGGGTGGGTTGGTGATCAAGCCGACCACGATGCGTGGCGTCGAATCGCAAGGCATGCTGTGTTCCGCCAAGGAACTGCTGCTGTCGGATGCCAGCGAAGGCCTGCTGGAGCTTCCGGCCAATGCGCCGGTGGGGCAAGCGCTGTATGACTACCTGCTGCTTGATGACAACCTGATCACCATCAAGCTGACGCCTAACCGGGCGGATTGCCTGTCGATCGAAGGGGTGGCCCGCGATGTGGCGGCGGTGACCGGCGCACCGATGACACCAGCCCAGTGGGTGGTGCCGGCGGTGACCTCGGATACCAAGCGTGGTGTCCGCATCGATTCGCCGGAAGGTTGCGGACGTTATTGCGGCCGTGTGATCGAGGGCGTGAAACCTGCCGCGCCGACGCCGGCGTGGATGGTGCAACGTCTTACCCGGGCCGGTGTGCGTTCGATCAGCGCGCTGGTCGACGTGACCAACTACGTGATGTTGGAGCTGGGACAACCGCTGCACGCCTTCGACCAGGCCAAGCTGCAGGGCGAGGTGGGCGTGCGCTGGGCGCGCAACGGCGAAACGCTGACGCTGCTGAACGGCAAGGAGATCGTGCTCGAGCCGGACATGCTGCTGATCACTGATGCTTCCGGGCCGGTGGCGCTGGCAGGCGTGATGGGTGGGCAAGCGACCGAAGTGTCGGATGGCACGACCGATGTGTTCCTGGAGAGTGCCTTCTTCCATCCGTCCGCCGTGGCGGGGCGTGCGCGTCGGCTGGGCTTCGTGTCGGAAGCATCACATCGTTTCGAGCGGGGCGTCGATTTTGCGCTGGCGCATCGCGCTCTGGAACGCGCGACGCAACTGGTGCTGGAAATCTGCGGTGGCAAGGTCGGTGCGGTCAGTGAGGCAACGGGTTCGTTGCCGGCCCGCCACGCTGTGAACCTGCGGTTTGATCGTTTGAACCGCGTGCTGGGCACGTCCTTTGCGCGCGCCGATGTGTCTGGTTTGTTGTCCCGCCTGGGATTGAATGTGTTCGACACGCCGGAAGGCTTCCAAGTGACGCCGCCGTCGTACCGCTTCGATCTGGCGATCGAAGAAGACCTGATCGAAGAAGTCGCTCGGGTCTACGGCTACGACCGGATCGAGCCCGTGCTGCCGGCCGAACCGCAGGCGATGCTGCCGGTGGTGGAGGCGCGCCGGTCGCGCAACGATCTGCTGGGCCGCCTGATTGCGCGGGACTACCAGCAGGTCATTACCTTCTCTTTCGTGGAAGAGCGCTGGGAGAACGAGCTGTCCGGTTGCGCTGCGCCGTTGAAGCTGCTGAATCCCATTGCAAGCCAGCTTTCCGTGATGCGGACCAGCCTGGTCGGTGGCCTGATTGAAGCGTTGCGCACCAATCTGGCGCGCAAGCAGTCTCGCGTGCGCCTGGTCGAAGTGGGGCGTGTGTTCCTACCCAAGGGACGTGAAGTCGAGCAGCCGGAACGACTGGGCGGACTGGCCTATGGCCTGCGCCTGCCGGAACAGTGGGGTGCTGAAGCAGGGCGTGTGGACTTCTTCGACGTCAAGGGCGATCTGGAAGCGCTGGTTCTTCCGCATGTGCTGACCGCTCGCAAGGCATCGCATCCTGCTTGCCACCCGGGCCGCAGCGCGGATCTGTGGCTGGGTGAGCGACGTGTCGGCTGGATTGGCGAACTGCATCCGCAGTGGGTACAAACCTATGATCTTCCGGAAGCGCCGGTGCTGTTCGAGCTGGATGTGGCTGCGCTCGCCGACGTAGGGCTGCCGGCTCCGCAAGCGGTTTCCAAGTTCCCGCCAGTGCGCCGCGACCTTGCCGTGGTGGTGGATGCGGCACTGCCGGCACAGCAATTGCTGGATAGTTTGCGGGCCGTCGCTCCGGCCTCGGTGACCGAGCTGGCGCTGTTTGACGTCTACGCCGGCAAGGGCATTGAGCCGGGCAAGAAGAGCCTTGCACTGAGAATTATGTTGCACGATACTCAGAAGACTCTCACCGACGAAGAAGTGGACAACGTCATGTCCGCGCTGGTCGCGGAGGCTTCCACGCAACACGGTGCGCAACTGCGCAACTGAACAGGGAGTCGTGCGATGACGTTGACCAAGGCCGAACTGGCCGACGTGCTATTTGAGCAGGTCGGGCTGAACAAGCGCGAAGCCAAGGAAATGGTCGAGGCCTTCTTCGAGGAGATTCGTACCTCGCTGGAAGAAGGGGATAGCGTGAAGCTATCCGGTTTCGGCAACTTCCAGTTGCGTGACAAGCCGCAACGGCCGGGCCGCAACCCGAAGACCGGCGAGGAGATTCCCATCACCGCCCGCCGCGTGGTGACGTTCCACGCCAGCCAGAAGCTGAAGGGGTTGGTCGAAGAGTACCATGACAGACGAGACTAGGTTGTCCGCGGCGGAGTTGCCGCCGATTCCGGCGAAGCGGTATTTCACGATTGGCGAAGTGAGCGAGCTGTGCGGCGTGAAGCCGCACGTGCTGCGCTACTGGGAGCAGGAATTCACCCAGCTCAAGCCGGTGAAGCGTCGCGGCAATCGGCGCTACTACCAGCACCATGAAGTGCTGCTGATCCGCCGCATCCGCAGTCTGCTGTACGAAGAAGGATTCACCATCAGCGGTGCCCGCAACCGCCTGGCCGACTGGGCTTCGGAGCCGGGTTCGGCGGCGGAACTGGTCGAGTCGATGCCGGCGGTGGGCAGTCTGCCGCCGCTACGCGCCGCCCTCACGGAAATTCTGCATATCCTGCGCGCCTGAGAGCTGGTTTATCTGCCCGCATTTGTTATAATGCGTGGCTTCGGTCGGGGCGTAGCGCAGCCTGGTAGCGCACCTGCATGGGGTGCAGGGGGTCGAGTGTTCGAATCACTTCGCCCCGACCACTAAATACCCTTGTCGTACAGTCACTTAGGCCGCCTTTGCAGAGGCGGCCTTTGTTTTTGGTACTTCCAACGCGAGATTTTTGCGGGTTCCCTCACAGCGATCAGATCGAGTTTGTCGGTCAGGATTTGCAGTTCCGCCCCCCCGAGTAGCGTGTGATCACCAAGCTGTTCGTGTGTCTGTGCGGTACTTAACGGTCTTTGTGAGAGACCTCCGCCGCCCTCAGATGCCGCCGACCGTGCGCTTAAGATCATGCACGTGGAACCGGCTGAAACCCGAAGCCGCCCCAGGCTGCTGTGATCGGCAGGTCCGCCGGAAGCCCCGCGTCGGCAGCAGCGTCGCGGCGGGACACGAGTCGTGCCCTTGTGCCTTCTACCCCAGGGCCTGGTCAAAATCGGCGATCAGCGCGGCTTCGTCCTCCAGGCCGACTGACAGACGGATCAGGCCTTCTGCGATTCCCATGCTGGCGCGCGCTTCGGCGCCGGCTTCCCAGAAGATGGTGGGCGCGACCGGGATGATCAGGGTGCGTGTGTCACCCAGGCCGGTGGCCTTGATCGGCAAGGTCAGGCGGTTGAGGACGTCGACCATCGTCGATGGGTCACGCAGTTCGAAGCTCAGCAGCCAGGAGCCGGCGGCGAACAGCGTCTTGGCGCGCTCGTGCTCGGGGTGGGACGGCAGGAAGGGGTAATGCACGGCATCGATCTTCGGATGCTGTTCCAGCCATTGCGCCAGCGCCAGTGCCGTGTTGCTGCTCTGTTTCACCCGCAGGGGCAGGGTCTCGCTGCCAATGCTGATGCGATGAGCCTGATCGGACGACAGCGTGCCGCCCATGTCGCGCAGACCCTTCTTGCGGATCTGCAGCAGCCCCCAGCCGATGGGGTCGCCCTTGCGATAGGCCGGGAACAGGTTCGGGTAGGTGGACCAGTCGAACAGCCCGGTGTCGGTGACCGCGCCGCCCAGGGCGTCGCCGTGGCCGGCGATGGTTTTGGTCAGCGAGTTGATCACCAGACTGGCGCCAACGGCGTGCGGCCGGAACAGCGCCGGCGAGGTGATGGTGTTGTCGACCACGTAGAGCAACCCGCGCTCGCGGCACAGTGCACCGATGCCCGCTAGATCCGCCACCTGGGTGCGCGGGTTGGCGATGGTTTCGACGAACACCATGCGGGTTTCCGGCCGGATCGCCGCGGCGACGGCCTCTACCGAGCAGGCATTCACTTTGTCGACGGCGATGCCCAGGCCCTCGGCGGTACCCAGCAGGCTGTTGGTGTTGCCGAAAATGAACTGGCTTGCGATCAAGTGATCGCCGGCGCGCAGCAGCGACAATAGGGTTGCGGCGATCGCGCCCATGCCGGTGGCGAAACAGATGGTGCCGACGCCGCCCTCCAGCATGGTGAGCTTGGCCTCCAGGGCGGCCGTGGTCGGCGTGCCTTGGCGGGCGTATTGGTAGCCGCCCTTGTAGGTGCCCTGGAACGCGCCGATCAGGTCTTCGACGCGGTCGAAACCGTACTGCACCGAGGTATGAATCGGCTTGTGGATGCCACCGTGCTCGACACCGAAGCGACGATCGGAATGAACGTTGTCCGTGCTCAACGCACCTTTGTCTGCGGATGAATGCATGTTTTCCAGCCCTAAGCCGTCACGACCGATCAGGCTCCCTGCCTGATCACTTGGAACGGCTAGAGCGTGAAGCCGATTGCCGTTCTCGAAATCAGCTCAAGTCTACTGCATTGCATCAATGGTCACGCTACTTGCGTTGAGGATTCACGGCGAGCTGGCCGTACGCAGGGTGGGAGCCTATATCGCCGACGGCGTCGGCTAGGGCGCTTAATTGATCGTCCGATGCGAAACGCGCGCATCGGTCCGTTGCGCGGCCGGCGTCACGGCGCCGAAGGCGGAGCGGATCGCCAGGCGCAGTTCGTCGTCGTCCCAGGGTTTGCTGAAGTGGCGGTGCAGGATGCCGTCCGCCAGGGCCTGGTGTACTCGGTCGAGTTGCTGGTGGCCGGTGAGCATCACCCGCACCGTATCCGGATAGCGGCGGCTGACCTGTTGCAGGAAGGCGAGCCCGTCCATCACCGGCATCAGCAGGTCGCTCATCACCACTTGGACGTCGTGGCGGGCAAGTTGGGCGAGCCCTTCCTCGGCGCTGTGCGCGGTGAGAATGCGATAGCCTTCGCGGCGGAGCAGGCGTTTGACGGCCGATGTCGTCCCCGGCTCGTCGTCCACCAGCAGTAGCGTCTGCTCGGGCAGGGGGGAGCGCTGTTCGCTCAGTTTGGTGGTGGGCTGGTCGCGGGTGAGCAGTTGTTCGAACTCGCTGGCGGGCACCGGTTTGCCGAGGTAGTAGCCCTGTACCTGGTCGCAACGGTATTGCCGCAGGTGTTCGAGTTGCGCTTCGGTTTCCACGCCTTCGGCGATCACGTCGAGCCCCAGGCTGTGACCGAGCGAGATGACGGCGCGCACGATGGTGGCGCTGTGCGGGGCGTCCATCATGTCGGTGACGAAGGAGCGGTCGATCTTGAGCCGGTCGACCGGCAGGCGGTTGAGGTAGCCGAGGCTGGAAAAGCCGGTGCCGAAATCGTCGAGCGACAGATGCAGCCCCAGTTGCTTCAGCTCCTGCAGCTTCGCCAGCACCTGGTCGGCGTTTTCCAGCATCAGCGATTCGGTGATTTCGAGTTCCAGCCAGGACGCGCCCAGCCCGGTCTCCTGCAGCGTGCGGGCGACCACGCTCACCAGATTGTGCTGGCGGAATTGCCGCGTGGAGAGGTTCACCGCCACCTCGATCGGCCGCAGGCCCTGGTCCTGCCAGAGTTTGTTCTGGCGGCAGGCGGTGCGCAGCACCCATTCGCCGATCGGCACGATCATGCCGCTTTCTTCGGCCAGCGGGATGAAGCGTGCCGGCGGGATCAGGCCCAGCTCCGGATGCTGCCAGCGGATCAGCGCTTCGGCGCCCAGCACGCGGCCGCTTTGCAGGTCGACCTTCGGTTGGTAGTGCAGTTGCAATTGCTGCTCGATGAGCGCACGCCGCAATTGCCCGCTCAGCAACTGGCGCTCGTTGAGGCGCACGTTCATTTCCGGTGCGTAGAACTGGTAGCCGTTGCGGCCCAATTCGCGCGCCCGGTACATCGCCAGCTCGGCATGCCGCAGCAGGGTGTTGCCGTCGTTGCCATCGGCAGGATAGAGGGCGAGGCCCAAGCTGCAGGACACCGCATATTGCTGGCCGTCGAGTGCGAGCGGCTCGGTCAGCGTCTCGATCAGGCGTTGCGCCCAGTCGATCAGAGCGGCTTCTGCGCCCGGCTCCGACATCACGATGACGAATTCCTCGACGTCGAGCCGGGCAATGGTGTCGATGGCCCGGATCGCGCCGCTCAGGCGTTCCACGATGGCGCGCAGCAGTCGGTCGCCCAGCGTGTGCCGCTCGCCGTCGTCGACCAGCCACAGGTAATCGAGTGCAAGGCTGGCGACCGCCACCGTCTGCTCGCGGCGCTCGGCATGCAGCAGTGCCCGCGACAGCCGGTCGCGCAACAGGTTGCGGTTGGGGAGTCGCGTGACGGTGTCGTGGTTGCTTTGCCGTTCCAGCGCTTGTTGATAGCGGGTGGCTTCGGTGACGTCAGTGATCAGGATCACGTGGTGGGTGGCCTGATCACCGTCCGTCTTGGCGGGTGTCAGGTGAATGCGGGCCCAGAACGGCGTGCCCTCCCGGCGGTGCAGCAGGGCGGTGAATTCGCGGTCACGGGATTCGCGCAGCCCGTCGGCGAGCTGCGCACGGGCGGCTTCGGGCAGCAGTTCGTTCACGTCCGTGCCGACGATGTCGCCGTCCGTGTAGCCGAGCAGCGTACGGAAGGCCGGATTCAGGGACTCGGCCACGCAACGCTCGCCGTCCTGCCGGCACAGCAGCATGGCGCTACTGCTCGCGTCGACCGCCTCGCTAAGCAGCCTCAGACGCTCTTCGGCGCGCCGTCGCACCGTCACATCCTCGTAGGTGCCCAGCAGCCCGATCAGCCGGCCATCGCTGCCACGCAGCGGTACCTTGTTCATCACGAACCAGGATTGCTGTGAGGTGCGGGTTGGCAACTGGATTTCGTAGCCGAGCATCGGGATGCCGCTATCGAGCACGCGGCGATCAGTGGCATTGATCCAGGGTGCATGCGCCCGCCAGGCCAGCTCGTGGTCGCTGCGGCCGATCACCTGCGCGGGACGGTCAAAACCGTGGTCTTCGGCAAAGGCCTGGTTGGCGCCGCGGTAACGCAGGTCCAGGTCTTTCCAGAACACCCGCTGCGGGACGTTGTCGAGCACGGCACGCAGTGTCTCGCGGGAGGTGTGCAGTGCCCGCTCCGCCGCCACGCGGGTGGTGACGTCCTGCGCACAGACCAGCCGTGCCGGCCGGCCGGCGTGGACAAGTGTCTGGGAGACGATTTCCACCGAGATCAGGCTGCCGTCCTTGCGCCGATGCAGCCAAGTGCCCGAGTGCTGCAGCCCGTCGGGCGGATTTGTGGCGAGATTGCTTTCGAGGCGGCTGTGTTCCTCCGGCGGACGGATGTCGCGGATGGTCATCGCGAGGAATTCCGCCTCCGAGTAACCATAGCTCGCCACCGCAGCTTCGTTGACGGCGAGAAAGCGCAGCGTATCCCGATCGTAGATCCACATCGGCAGCGGATAGGACCGGAAGAAATCGACTGACGCCCCTGGCTCCATGTCGGTCACCTTTCCTTGGGTACGATTGGCTACCATGCTCTGACCGTTGTGGAATGGTTGTGGTTGCAGGCAAGGATGAAGCAGGCCCGGTAGAGCAGCGCAAGTGGTGACGTGTTATTTAATGCACTAATTGTATGATAAACGATACTAGATGGTCATCGAGAGGGCGGCCTCAAGAATGGCTGTGGTTGGGGCAATGCTTGAAGAGCCCGGCCGGATCGGTCGAGCCCGGGTGAGTCGGGAGTGAGCGGAAAAAGGGCGCTACAGCGTCAACGTCAGGGGGAGTGGCACCCGGTGGAACCCCAATGGACGTCAGCCCTGCACCAATGCCTGCCCGGTCGCGGATGCCTGATACTGCTCCAGCAGCCGCTTGAGCTTCTGCCCGAGCTGGTGCAGTGCCTGGGCGGTGCCTTCGGTCTGCTTGGTGCTGGCGACGTTCTGGGCGCTGGCGACCTTGATGTTCTGCATGGCGACGGCGGCTTGGTCCATCCCGGCCAGTTGCTGCTGGGCCGAAGCGGCGATGTGGTTGGCCATGACGGCGGCTTCCGCAAGGCTCTGGGTGAGGCCGCGGATGGATTCGCCTGCTTCGCCGGAGAGTTTCACGCCGGTCACGACGGCGCGGTGGCTCTGGTCGATGGCGAGCACGGCCTGGGCGGTGGCGTTCTGGATCTGCTCGATGATGCTGCGCACCTGGCCGGTAGCCCGCTTGGATTGCTCAGAGAGCGATTTCACCTCCTGCGCGACCACCGCGAAGCCTTTGCCGCGTTCGCCGGCACGGGCGGCTTCGATGGAGGCGTTCACGGCCAGCATGTTGGATTGCTCGGCCAGGTCGTTGACGGTGGCGATGATCTCGCCGATGGACAGGCTCTGCTCGCTGAGCCGGGCGATGCTGTCGGCGACCGAATTCATCTGTGACTGAATCTCGTGCATCGCGTCGATGGATTGATCCAGCGAGCGCTTGCCGTCCTGCGAGATCATGGCGGTGCGCTGCGCCTCCGACGACACCTGGCGGGCTTTTTCGGTGGCCACCTGGGCGGTCTGCTTCACTTCCTCGACCGTGGTAGCGGTTTCGCTGACCGCGCTCGCGGTTTGCTCGGAGCCGACGGCGACCTGGCTGGTGGAGGAAAGGATGTCTCCGGTGGAGGCGAACAGGATGTCCACCGTTTCCTGCGTTTCCCGCATCAGGCTGTGAAGGTTGGCTTCGACCCGGCGCCGCTCCAGGATTTCGGCCTGCAGGGCCTGGTTGCTGAGGCCGAGTTCGTCGCGCGAGACGGTGGTGCCTTGCAGTTGTTCCGACATGTGATCGAAGGCGCGGGCGAGCTCGCCGATCTCGTCGCGAGTGGCGATGCCGAGCCGGTGGGTGAGGTCGCCGCTGCCTATCAGGGTGATGCCGGCCCGCAGCGTGGCGAGCGGCCGGATCACGCTGTGCTGCATCAGGAACCAGATCAGCCCGATGACTAGCATCACGCCCACGCTGAACAGGCCGACGGCCAGCGTGACCCGATGTTGTGCGGCGAGCACGCCGTCCCGGCTGCGTTGGGACAGTTCGAGCGCGGCCGAGATCATGTCCTGTGCCTTGTTCATGATCTGGCCGGTGAGGCGGACTTCCAGCTCGGTGTGGACCGCCTGTTTGTCGGGGCTGGCTTCGGCGGCGCGGCGATTGGCGACCAGATCGGCGAACAGCCGGTTGGTATGCTGGTTGGCGTCGCGCAGCGCGGCGAGGATGCGCTGCTCGTCGGCATCGCGGAAGCTATCCGCGCTGGCGATGAGTTTGGCCAGCGAATCCTGGCGCAGCTGCAACTGGGCGCGGGATCGCACGCTATGGCCGGCCACGTATTCGAGCGTGAGGTAGCGCACCGAGGTGGCGGCGTTGAGCAGTTCGCCGGCGGTTTCGTTCCTGCCCAGCTGCTGCCGCACCTGCTGGGTGGCCGTGAACAGCACCAGACCGATGAGGGCCACCGCTACGGCGGCGAGCAGGGTGGCCAGGGTGAGTCGAGTTGCGATCTTCATCGGATTCTCCTGCCGGCGGCGGGGGCGGATCAGTCAGTGGATGACGGTCACCGCGTTCGGCAACACCGCTTCCAGCCCAGCGAGATAGAGGTGGTCGAGGTAGTTCGGCACCTCGTGCGTGGTGGTCAGCCGGTTCTTGATGGCCCATTGCGCTTCGTCTTCCAGCGCCAGGATCAGCCCCTGGTCGAGCACCACGCCGAAACGGTAGGTCGGCCAGGCGGCGACCAGCGCGGCCGGGTTGCCCTTGCTTTCGCGGGCGACCAGGGCACGGGCGGCGTCCGGCTGCTCGGTGCAGAAGCGGGCGCCTTTGTCGACGGCGCGCAGCAGGCGTTCGACGGTTTGCGGATGGCGGGTGAGGTAGTCGCGCATGCCGGCCAGGTTGTACAGGCTGGTGTAGACGTCCTGGCCGTAAAAGACGGTGGCCTGGTCCCCCAGCCCCTTGTGCGCGGCGCTGAGGAAGGGCTCCCAGGTGACGATCGCATCGACGTCGCCACGGGTGAGGGCATCGGCCAGCTCCTCCGGCTTGTAGTTGCGCATCGTTACTTCCTCAGGGGCGAGGCTGGCGCGGTTGAGCAAGGCATCCAGCGCGAAGTGGCCGGAGGTGCTGAGCGTGACCCCGATGCGCTTGCCTTTCAGATCGGCCACCGAGGCGATGCCGCGGTCCCGCCGCGCCACGATGCCGTGGTCCTTGTCGCCCTTGAAGATGGTGGCGATCACGGAGACGGGCTCGCGGTTGAGGCCGGCGAGCATCACCGGCACGTCTGCGACCGTGCCGATATCGGCCTCACCACGCCGTACCGCTTCGAGAGCGGCTTTGCCGCTCGACCGGGACAGAATCACCGGCGCTACGCCTTCGCTCGCGAAAAAGCCTTGGTCACGGGCGGCGAGGATCGGGCAGGTGCCGGCATAGGCGGTGTTGGTGGCGATGCGGACCGACTCGGTGGCAACCGGTGTGGCGCCAGATGATTGCGACCACCACAGGTAGCCAGCGACGAGGGCGGCAGCCCCCAGGCCGAGCAACCCCGCCAGCAGGGGCAGCGTGGCTTTGCCGCCGTCTCGTCCCCGGTTGTGCCATCTCATGATGCTTACCCTCCCGGATCGCCGTGCACCTATGCATGTCATTGGCGCATGAACCCTGCATCATGATAGTTCAGCGTTTTGGTGCGCGCTGCCGAGGGGCAGAAGGAATGCTGAAAAACGGGGGCTGAACCTGCGCCCAGCCCCCACGGCCTGGCTTAGTGGCCGCCGGCCGCTGCCGCATCGACCACCCGTGTCGGCTTCGGCGCCAGCCAGATCGCGAAGGCGGCGACGAGGAAGGTCACGCCGACGATCAGCATGATCTGGTTGGTCGCCATCATCACGCTCTGGCTCTGCACCAGCCGGTCGAGCTGGCCACGTGCTGCATCCAGCGTCATCCCCATGTTGAGGAAGGTTTGCAGCGCGTCCGGCGGCAGCAGGCTGACCAGCTGCTCGTGGTTGTAACCGGTCTTGTCCTCCCACGAGGTGGTGACCAGCGAGGTGGCGAAGGCGCCCGACAGCGTGCGCAGGAAGCTCATCAGGCCGGCAGCGGAGGCGGTTTCCGGTTCCTCGACGCTGGCCAGCGCCAGCCCGGTAAGCGGCACGAAGAAGAACGGCAGGCCGATGCCCAGCAGCAGCAGCGGGATCGCGATCTGCCAGTAGTTCATCTCGGTAGTGCCGATGCCGCGATACAAGGTGACCATGCCCATCCAGATCACGCCGCCGAACACCAGCTTGCGCAGGTCCACCTTGCCGGACAGGCCCGCGGCGAGCGGCGCGCAGAGTACCGCCAGCACCCCGCTCCAGGCGGTGGTGTAGCCGGCCCAGGTAGAGGTGTAGCCCATGTAGCTTTGCAGCCACTGCGGGGTCAGCACGGTGGCGCCGAAGAAGGCGCCGAAGGCCAGGCTGATGGTCAGCACGCTGGCTGCGAAACCGCGGTGCCGGAACACCCGCAAGTCCACCACCGGATGCTTTTCCGTCAGCTCCCAGATCAGGAAGGCGACGAAGCCGATGGCGGCGATGACGGCCAGCGTGACGATCTCGCTGGAGGCGAACCAGTCCTTGTCCTTGCCCTCGTCCAGCATCAGTTGCAGGGAGGCGACCCACACCACCAGCAGGATCAGCCCCACCACGTCGATGCGCAGCTTGGCGAGCGGCGTTTCGTAGCGCCTGAGCATCTGCCAGCCGAGATAGCCGCACAGCAGCGCCACCGGTACGTTGATGTAGAAGATGTAGGGCCAGGTGGCCTGGTCGCAGAGGACGCCGCCGAGGATCGGCCCCATGATCGGCGCGATCAGCGTGGTCATCGCCCACAGGCCGGTGGCCGCGGCCGCCTTGTCCTTGGGGAAGATGCGCAACAGCAGGGTCTGCGACAGCGGCATCAGCGGCCCGCCCGCCAGCCCCTGGAAGATGCGGAAGGTGACCAGCATGCCAAGCGACGTCGACAGCCCGCACAGCGCCGAGAACAGCCCGAACAGGATCATCGACAAAATGAACACGCGCACCGTGCCGAAGCGGCCGGCCAGCCAGCCGGTCAGCGGCACGGTGATCGCCTCGGCCACCGCGTAGGAGGTGATCACGTAAGTGCCCTGGCTGCTGGACGCACCCAGGCTGCCGGCGATGGTCGGCACCGACACGTTGGCGATGGTGGTGTCGAGCACCGCGATGAAGTTGGCGGAAGCGAGCAGCAAGCCTGCCGCCACCAGCATGCCGCCCTTCAGGGCGGGCGGGGTGCTTTCTGCCGTCAGTGGGGTGGACATGACCGGCTCCTTAGCCTTGGCCGTTGGCCGGCGCATCGCTGCGCGTGTCGACGGTGGCTTCCATCGACAGGCCGACCTGCAGCGGACGTGCCTTGAGTTCCGCCGGGTCGATCTCCACCCGCACCGGCAGGCGCTGCACCACCTTGATCCAGTTGCCGGTGGCGTTCTGCGCCGGGATCACCGCAAAGGCGGAGCCGGTGCCGCCAGAGAGGCCGGCCACCTTGCCGTGGTATTCAACGGCGCTACCGTACAGGTCGGACTTCAGCGTCACCGGCTGGCCGACGCGCACCTTGGCTAGCTGGCCTTCCTTGAAGTTGGCGTCGACGTGGATGTTTTGCACCGGCACTACCGACAGCAGGGCCGTGCCGGACTGGATACGCTGGCCGACCTGCACCTGCCGCTTGGCCACCACGCCGTCCACCGGCGCGCGCACCACGGTGCGGGCCAGGTCGACGCGGGCCTGGTCGCGCTTGGCGCGGGCCAGGGCGACTTCCGGATTGGTGTCGGGCGAGTTGTCGGCGATCAGTACGGCATTGGCGTGCAGGGAGCCGACGGTCGCCGCGCGGTTCGCCTTGGCTTGCTCGGCAGCCGCGCGGCTCGCGCTCAGGTTGGCGGTGGCGGTGGCGAATGCGGCCTGGGCGGTGCTCAGCTCCTCGCCAGAGACCGAACCGGAAGCCACCAGTGCTTCGCGGCGCGTCAGTTCCAGCCGGGTGCGGTCGTAGTCGGCCTGGGCAGAGGCCAGTTGCGCGGTGATGCGCTTCTCGTCGGCATCCCGGGCGGCCACCTGGGCCACCAGGCCTTCGTTGTTGGCGTGGTAGCCGCGCACCCGGCGGACCGCTTGAGCAAGTTCGGCTTCCGCTTGGGCGAGCGCCAGCCGGGCGTCGGTATCGTCGATCACCACCAGCACGTCGCCGCGCTTGACGGCTTGCGTGTCCACCACGCGGACTTCGCGCACCGTTCCGCCGACCGACGGGGTGACCTGGGCGACTTCCACCGCCGCATAGGCGTTGTCGGTGCTGACATAGCGCGAGCCGACGAAGTGCCAGTACGCGCCATAGCCGGTGGCGGCCAGTACCACGACGCCGGCGAGGGCAGCGAACAGCTTCTTGCGTGGCGTGCCCGAGGAGGCGCTGTCAGTGGACTGGGCGTCGACTACCTGGGTATCGACGGGCGGGGTATCGGCGGCAAATTCACGATGGGACATGATGGGGTTCCTTGGGGATCTAGAAGTCTGGAAATCTGGAGGTCTGGGATCAGGATTGGGTGGACTGATAGTCGCCGCCGAGCGCGCGGACCAGGGAGACGTCGAGGCTCAGGCGGCGCGCCTGTATGTCGGTGAGCTGACGCAGGTTCTGCAACAGCGTGTCTTCGGCAGTCAGCACGTCGAGATAGCTCGACAGGCCGCCGTGGTAGCGGTTGAGGGCAATGCGGTAGGCGTCGGCGGCGGCGTCAGAAGCCTGCTGGACCTTGTCCAGCCGGGCGGACAGCGCCTTTTCGCTGACCGTTGCATCGGCCACGTCGTGTAGCGCCTGCACCAGCGTGCCGTTGTAGCTGGCGACCGCTTCGTCGTAGCCGGCACGGCTGCCGCGGTACTGCGCCTTCAGGCTGCCGCTGTTGAAGATCGGCAGGGTGATGGCCGGCCCGACGCTGCCGATGTCGGAGCCGGACTTGGTCAGCTTGTCGAGGCCGATCGATTGCAGCCCGATGAAGGCGGCCAGGTTCACGTCGGGGTAGAACTGGGCCGCCGCCACGTCGATCTGTTTGGCAGCCGACTCCACCCTCAGGCGGGCAGCGACCACGTCTGGACGGCGGCCGACCAGGTTCAGCGGCAGGTTGTCAGGCAGGCCGAAGGCACCGCTCACACGCAGCGCAGGGCGGCTGATGGCCAGGCCCCGATCCGGGCCAGCGCCGAGCAGGGCCGCCATCTGGTTGCGTTGCAGGCCGATGGATTCGTCGATCGATAGCAGTTCCGCTTCCGCTACGGCCTGGCGGGCCTCCATCTGCTTCACGCTGCCCTGGGTTTCCAGCCCCTGGGTGAAGCGCTGCCGGAACAGGGTCAACGTTTCCTGGCGGACGCGCAGCGCTGCGTCGGCCGTGTCGCGCTCGGCGAACAGGCGGGCGAGGTCGGCATAGGCGGAGGCGATGGAGGTGGTCAGCGTGACCCGCGCCAGCGCCAGGTCCGCCTGGGTCGCGTCGCGCTCCGAGGTGGCGGCCGCCAGGGCGGCGCGGTTCTTGCCCCAGAAGTCGAACTCGTAGCTGAAATCCAGCGTGGCGCGGCCGTAGTCGTTCCAGCCTTCCGGCGTGGCCGATCGTGGCGTCAGGTAGTTGTAACTCTGCTTCTGTTCGGTGACCGACAGGTTGCCGGTCAGCTGTGGGCCGCGCGCGGCATCGCGCTGCTGGGCGGTGGCATCAGCCCGGCGCAGGCGTGCCTGGGCGACTTCCAGTGTTGGGGAGGCGGCCAGCGCCTCCTGCATCAGCGTGTCGAGCTGCGGGTCGCCGTACTGCGTCCACCACTGATCGGCAGGCCAGGCGACGGAAGGTGCGGCCAGCGACTGGTTCGCCGCAAAGGCCGAGATGGCTTTCGGCTCCGGACGCGGGCCGGTTTCGGGAATCTGGGCGCATGCGCTCAGCAGCAGCGCACCCAATCCGGCAAGCAGTGGCGTGATGGGAAGCCGTTGATTTACCTGGCTGAAGGAGGGGATCGAAGTCATGTCCATGCTTTCATAACTAAACCGTACGGTATAGTTTTGCATTGACAAATTCGAGCTGTCAAGCAAAACTAAACCCATCGGTTCAGAAATGAATGCATCGCACGGAAATCCTCATGCGCACAAAAAGCGAAGCGCGGCGGCAGGCCATCATCGAGGCCGCCACCAGCGTGTTTCACGAAACGGGATACGAGCTGGCGTCGATGTCGGAAATCGCCGCGCGGGTAGGGGGCTCCAAGGCGACCCTCTATAACTACTTCCCGTCCAAGGAATCCCTGTTTACCGCCGTGGTGCAGGGCGTGGCCGAGCGCGAGTTCGGCAAGCTGTTTACGGTGCTCAAGCCCTCGGACAATCTGAGCGCGGTGCTCCAGACCTACGGCGAGCAATACCTGGACACCATCCTGTCACCCACCATGCTGTCGCTGCGGCGTACGGTCCAGCACGAGGCGGACCGCAACAACGTCGGGCGGCTGGTGTTCGAGCACGGGCCAAAGGCCGTCTGGACGGCGCTGGCGGATTTCCTGCGGTCCTCGATGGAAGCCAAACAATTGCGTACCACCGACCCCTGGGTGGCGGCGATGCACCTGCGGGCCTTGATCGAGTCGGAACTGCTGGATTACCACCTGCTGGACGTGGCCGAAGACGTGGCCCACAAGAGCCGGGCCGAGGTGGTGGCCCGCGCGCTGGAGGTGTTTCTGGCGGGCTACCGGCGGTAAGCCCCTGTGGTGCAGATGCAGTGGCGCTCTGATGTTCGAGGCCCACCATGTTGCCCTGATGAAGTCAGGCAGACCGTGGCGGGCACGCCCCTACGTCACTCGGCAGGACTACCGTTGAGTGCGGCCGGACACGTAAGGAGGTTGGTCAACCGATCGCCACCTGCTGGCCGATGTGACTGTCCGCCTGCAACTGCGCCTCCAGTTCCGCCTCCGGTAGCGGCCGGCTGAACAGATAACCCTGTGCATACTGGCAGCCATGCGCTTCCAGGAAGGCCGCCTGACTGGTCTGTTCCACGCCTTCCGCCACCAGTTTCAGCCCCAGGCTGTGCGACATGGCAATGATCGCCTTCACCAGCTCTGCCGCTCCGGCCTTCTGGTCCATCGCGGCGACAAAGGAGCGGTCGATCTTCAGGATGTCGATAGGGAAGCGGTTCAGATAACCCAGCGCCGAGTAGCCGGTGCCGAAATCGTCGATCGCGATGCTGAACCCCAGCGCCCGCAGCTGGCTGAGCATGCCTTGCACGTCGATGGTGTCGTCCAGCAGCAGCCCTTCGGTGATCTCCAGCGTCAGCCATTCGGGGCGGCAGCCGGTATCGTCCAGGGTCTGCCGGATCTGCTCCACCAGGCCGCCGTGCTTGAACTGCAGCGGCGACAGGTTGACGGCGATGCGCAGCGGGCCGTGCAGGCGGTTCCAGGCCGCGGCGGCCTGGCAAGCGGTGCGCAGCACCCATTCGCCGATCGCCACGATCTGGCCGGTCTGTTCCGCCAGCGGGATGAATTCGACCGGCGGAATCCAGCCCCGGGTCGGGTGCTGCCAGCGCAGCAGCGCCTCGGCCCCCGTCAGACGGCCGCTCGCCAGCTCGACTTGCGGCTGATAGGCCAGCGTCAGCTCGCTGTTGCGCACCGCATGCCGCAGGTCGCCGATCAGGGCGAAGTCGCCTTTCTTGCGGGCAACCAGCGAGGGCGAGCAGAACTGGTAGTTGTTCCGGCCCCGGTCCTTGGCCAAGTAGAGGGCGGAGTCCGCGTGTTGCAGCAGTTCCTGGGCCGAATGTCCATCGAGCGGATAGCGGGCGATGCCGATGCTCGCGGTGACGAAGATCTCGTGATCGCCAAGCTGGAAGGGCTCGGCGAAGCCGGCCAGCAGCTTTGCCGCCACGTCCTGCAAGGCGGCATCCGTGTTGGCATGGGGCAGGATCAGCGCAAATTCGTCGCCCCCCAGCCGGGCCACCACGTCCTGACGGCGCGTGCGCTCCTTGAGGCGGGCAGCCGTCCGCCGCAGCAGGTCGTCGCCGGCACGGTGCCCCAGCGCATCGACGATCGAGCTGAAGTGGTCGAGGTCCAGCAGCAACAGGCCGACGATGCCGATCCCCTGATTGGACCGGATCTGCTGTTCCAGCTGCTGGTCCAGCGACGTACGGTTGGGAAGCCCGGTCAGGGCATCGTAGTAGGCCAGCGTCAGCAACTGCTGCTCGCGCTGCTTTTGCCCGGTGACATCACGTGCAATGCCGACGATGCGGCGGACACGGCCCTTGGCATCGTGAACGGGGATCAGCGTGGTCTGGCAGACGTGATGCCCGGTCGGTATGTCGAACGTCTCGTCGTATTCAATGGCAATGCCCGCGGCAATGCAGCGCCGGTAGTTGGCCGTGAAGACCTCCACCAGATCGGCCGGCACCACCTCATCCACATAGCGACCCGCCACATCGGCGTGACGGATGTGGAACAGCCGCTCGTAAGCGGGGTTCACGCTATCGACCAAGTAGCGGCCGTCCTCCGTAACATCGACCTGGAACAGGGCGTCGGAGATGTGCTCGAACACATCCCGGTACTGACCCGGGTCATGGTGCGGCGGGGTTGGGTGATCCATGTCGTTCCCGGTGATGCGCATGTGGACGGCGATACTTTCGAATCCCATCAGTTTCCGGTCATACGGGGATGGTTCCATCGGAGGGCGCTGATTTTGCTGTCGTCCCGTGCCCGGTTCTTGTAGGGAAATCCTTCTTCGTGGTTTTTCCCGTCGGTTAGTCATGGCTTTGCCAGCCCGCGACTAGATAGAGAAGGAGGTATGGGGGTGCTTTGCGAGCGTGGCAAAGCGTCGGTCATCCGTGTGTCGGATGGCTTACGTTTGCCGCTGGATGCCCGCAGCGTTGCCGGTTCTGCCGAAAGAATGGACGGCAGGAATGGGCAAATTGATGGGTTTTGCGAAGCCGCCCCTATTGTTTCCCGGCCGGCATGATCTGGAAGGCGGTCTGCCGAACCTGGCCCGTGAGGTTCAGCGTCGCGACGGCGGGTGGTGTCGTTGAAATGACCTTTCCTGCTTTCACCACCAAGAGCCGGGTTGCCCGCAGGCGGATCGCCTCGACCGGATCATGGGCCTGCAGCAACACCATATCGGCGCGGCAACCTGGCTTCAGCCCGTAGCCATCCAGCCCCAGGATGCGGGCAGGTGTCTCCGTCACCGCTGCGAAGCAGGCACGCATGCCGTCCTGCGAGGTCATTTGGGCAACGTGCAGGCCCATGTGGGCGACTTCCAGCATGTCGGCGCTGCCGAGGCTGTACCAGGGGTCCATCACGCAGTCGTGTCCGAAGGCGACGTCGATGCCGGCGGCGAGCAGCTCCGGCACTCGGGTCATGCCGCGGCGCTTGGGGTAGCTGTCGTGGCGGCCTTGCAAGGTGATGTTGATCAGCGGGTTGGCGATGGCGGCGACGCCGGCTTCGCGCATCAGCGGGATCAGCTTGGAGACGTAGTAGTTGTCCATGGAGTGCATGGAGGTCAGGTGCGAGCCGGCGACGCGGCCTTGCAGGCCGAGGCGCTGGGTGTGATAGGCCAGCGTTTCGATGTGGCGCGATAGCGGGTCATCCGATTCGTCGCAATGCATGTCGACGCGCAGGCCGCGCTCGGCGGCGAGTTCGCAGAGGATGCGTACCGATTCGGCACCGTCTGCCATGGTGCGCTCGAAATGCGGGATGCCGCCGACCACATCCACGCCCAGGTCGAGGGCGCGTTTGAGGTTGTCCAGCGCGCCGGGCGAACGCAGCACGCCGTCTTGCGGAAAGGCCACCAGTTGCAGG
>CBIHQA010000011.1:0-20837 GCA_966211475.1 uncultured Neisseriales bacterium | reverse complement strand
ACAACCCGGAAAAGCTGCGCTACCACCGCATCATCATCATGACTGACGCGGACGTCGACGGCGCCCACATCCGTACCCTGCTGCTCACCTTCTTCTACCGCCAGATGCCGGAGCTGATCGAGCGTGGTCACGTCTACATCGCTCAGCCGCCGCTGTTCAAGGTGAAGCAAGGCAAGCAGGAACGTTACCTGAAGGACGAAGGCGAAAAACGCCAGTTCCTGCTCAGCAGCGCACTCAACGGCGCCGAACTGAACCCTGGCGGCGGCGTCGCCCCGATCAGCGGCGAGCCATTGGCTGACATGGCCAGCCAGTACCTGGTTGCCCAGGCCGTGATCGACCGCGAAGCCCGCATGATCGACGAATCGGTGCTGCGCGCCCTGCTGCGCGACGCCAACGTCGACCTCTCCAGCGAAGCTGCTGCCGCCGAATCCGCTGAACGCCTGGCCCGCCTGGTGGACAACCCCCACCTGACCATCGTCCCCAACTACGACGACGTGGATGAAAGCTGGCGCCTGAAGATTGCCCGCCAACTGCACGGCAACGTTACCTTCACCTACCTGGACGATTACTTCCTGGCCAGCGGCGACTACGCCCAACTGAAGAAGACCCAGGCCCTGCTATCCGGCCTGCTGCAAGCCGACGCCACCGCGCGCCGCGGCGAAAGCGAAAAGAAGATCGCCGAATTCGGCGACGCGCTGACCTGGTGGCAGACGGAAGCCAGCAAGAACATGTACTTCCAGCGCTACAAGGGGCTGGGCGAGATGAACCCCGAACAGCTGTGGGAAACCACCATGGACGTGTCCGTGCGCCGGCTGCTGAAAGTGAACATCGAAGACGCGGTGGCGGCGGATGGGATCTTCACGACGCTGATGGGTGACAACGTGGAGCCGCGGCGGGTGTTTATTGAGCAGAATGCGTTGGGAGCGCGGAATATTGACGTTTGACTGAAGAATCACGTCCCTTTGCAAACAGGCCCTTTTGGGCCTGTTTTTGCTTGCTGACTAAATGGAGGGGCTTCTGATGGCGGGTATGCTTCTGCTATAACTACCCCTTATCTCAGCAACCGTAGCTAGTTTTATCCAAGAACAAGAGCGGTTTCCCAAGCTATGCCTACCCCCGATCCTCAAAGCTTCATACTGCTGTTGCCAACTGCATCGAAAGATGGGGCAGCGAACGTGATGTATCTACCGTATGAGCAGCTAAGCATGGTGAGGGGCAGCTCCTTATGACTCAATTAGTCGAGGTGCTCGAGCTCCTGGGACCTTGTGTGCAAGGACGCTCAACGCCTTATCGTTGTCGAGGCGATGATGATCAGCTTTACTACGTGAAAGGACGCAATACTGGGCGTGCGAGTCAGTGGAGCGAATGGATAGGAGGTCATTTAGGTAAAGCTCTCGGGCTCCCGATACCTCCGTTCCGTTTGGTAAACATTTCGCAAGAACTACTGGATGAGGCGCCGCTGGAATGGCGGGAGCTTGGAGTTGGACCGGCATTTGCCTCTCAGGCACATCCGACTGCGCAGTGGTTCGAGACGACCTATGTCACACACGTGTCCGAGCCGTTGCAACAGGACGTGTTGGTCTTTGACTGGTGGATTCGTAACGCGGACCGATCACGTGGAAATCCAAATTTACTCTGGGACGATGGGGAGAGGTCCATTGTAGTGATCGACCACAACCAAGCGTTCGACCTCAACTTCGATCCAGCTGAGTTTCACGATCTGCATATTTTTGCAGGCGTCGGCCGGGCTATTTTCGATGATCTGGTGTCGCAGGCACGTTATGCGGAGCGGTTGGTCGAAGCCTTGGCGGTTTGGGATGAGGCTTGCGATAATGCCCCTCTCGAGTGGCGTTGGGCGAACGATGAACAGGATGTTCCTGCCAATTTCGACCTAGCGGCCGCACGTGCGTGGCTAGACCGTTGTTCAACCGCAGAATTCTGGAGGATGGTATGAAGAAGCTTGCTTGCCGCTATGCCATCATCCAGTTCTTGCCGTACCCGGAAACAGGGGAGTTTGCGAATGTGGGGATCGCGCTGCTGTGTCCGGAGACCGGCTATTTCGGTTTCAAGTTACAGGAACGCCGCTACCGTCGTATTACCCAGTTTTTTGATAGGGTTGACGGCGCCATATACACGCAGACAATTTCAGCATTCAAGCGTGAACTGGAACGGATTCGCGAACAACTGCGCGAGGGCTCAGCGACTCGATCAGGGCCGGACTACGCTCGCGAGCTCTTCACGCATTTGATCCATCCCCGCGAAGCCATCTTGCGCTTCGGTCCGATGCGAGTGCTGTTGACGGAGTCGCCCACACAGGCCGTCGACAAGTTGTTTGGTTTCTACGTCGAACACGACTTCGTCACGCAGGATTACCAGGAACGCGAATTGGAACAGCGGGTGAAGCGCCTGTTAAATGGCGTCGACCTGCCTCGGCCATTTCGACCGTACAAGGTTGGCAATGAAGATCTGTCGGTGCAGTTCCAACTGGTTCAGCTCGACGGTGGGCAGCCGAACAAGATCATAAAACCGTTCTACCTGGCCCAGGATGAGTCGAACAAAATTCTGTCGCATGGCGGAGTGTGGGTGGACAAGATTAAGCGACTGCGCAGGCGTCATTTGCTACCAGCAGATGTGATGTTTACCGTCAAAGGTCCTGAGCGGGCTTCGGACCGTCGGTTTGCCGCGTTCCAGGAAATTTGCGCAGATCTGCAGGAATTTCAGATCGCTGTGGTTCCTGCTGCGGAAGAACAGCGCATTCTGGATTTTGCCATTCAATAGGCCCACCGCTCGCCTAAGCTTGGTATTCTGTTCCTCATAAGATGTGATTGCCATGAAACTGCTTGGTGCGCGTTTCACGTGAAACTGCACTAGGTAGTCTGCACGCCTTTTGCCAGAACCTCCCCCCGCAACCTAATCTTCATGGAGCCCCCACTCCAACCCTGACCCCAGCCCCCATGCCGAAACGCCTCCTCCGTTTCCTCCCTCCGCTGGTGGTGCTGGCGCTGGCAATCGCCCTGTTCCTCTGGCAGCCCCTGCCACTGACCCTGCTTCGTAATCTCTGTTTCGATCAATTCCAACGCTGGCATCCGCGGCCGGTGGCTGAGGCGCCGGTGGCCATTGTGGACATCGATGACGGCAGCCTCTCCAAGCTGGGCCAGTGGCCGTGGCCGCGTACGCGGATCGCGGCGTTGGTGGATCAGCTACGGCAGGCTGGCGCGGCTGCGGTGGTGTTCGACGTGGTGTTCGCGGAGCCGGACCGGACGTCGCCCGCTGCGATGAAGGCGCTGTGGCAGTTGCCGCCGCAGGCGGCGGCAACTTTGGCGGGGTTGCCGGACCATGACGCAGCGTTGGCCGATGCGATCGGGGCGGCGCCGGTGGGGTTGGGGCGGGCGGCGGTGTCGGGGCCGGGGGGGGGGGTGGCGCCAGCTCCGGGGTACAACCTGATTACGCGGGGGGAGGCACCGCTGCCTTACCTGCATGGGTTCAGCCGAATCACGCCGCCTTTGCTGGTGTTGGCGGCGAAGGCGGCGGGGCATGGGGTGTTGAGTTTTGTGCCGGACCAGGATGGGGTGGTGCGGCGGGTGCCCTTGCTGGTGCGGCAGGGGGGCCGGGTGTTGCCGTCGCTGGTGGCGGAGGCGTTGCGGGTGGCGCAGGGGGAGCGCAATTACCTGGTGCGGACGGCGGAGCCGGCCGGGACGGGTATTGCGGAACTGCGGATCGGGGCGCTGGCGGTACCGACCACGCCGCAGGGGGAGTTGTGGGTGCATTACGCGGCACGGCCGCCGGGTAGTTATCTGCCGGCCTGGCGGGTGATGGCGAGTGCGGTGCCGACGCAGCGGTTGGCGGGCAAGATCGTGCTGGTGGGGACATCAGCGCAGGGCTTGCTGGATGTGCGCTTCAGCCCGCTGGGCGGGGTGATGCCGGGGATGGAGGCGCATGCGCAGGCGCTGGAGCAGATCCTGACCGACCATTATCTGCTGCGGCCGGGCTGGGCGGAGGCGATCGAGGGGCTAGCGCTGGTTGTCGGTGGGGTGCTGCTACTGGCGGTGGGCTTGGGTCTGCCGGCGCTGCCGGCGACGGTGCTGGCGTTGACGCTGATCGGCGGCTTGCTGGGCGGGGCGTGGTGGGCGTTTCTGCGGCAGGGGTTGTTGCTGGACCCGGTGACGCCGTCGCTGGGGTTGCTGCTGGTGTTCCTGGCGGCGAGCCTGACGCGGCATGTGCTGAGCGAGCGGCAGGAGCGCTGGTTGCGCGATGCGTTCTCGCATTATGTGTCGCCCAATCGGGTGGGCTATCTGGTGGACCATCCGGGGCAGTTGGCGCTGGGTGGGCGGCGGCAGACGTGCAGCTTCATCTTTACCGATCTGCAGGGCTTCACTGCGATGATGGAGCAGATCGACCCGGCGCGGGCGGTGGCGCTGCTCAATGACTACCTGGACGGGATGATCGGCATCGCGTTCCGTCATGGCGGCACGCTGGACCGCATCGTGGGGGATGCGGTGGCGATCATGTTCTCCGCGCCGGTGGAGCAGCCGCAGCATCCACGGATTGCGTTGGCCTGCGCGTTGGAGATGCATGCGTTTGCCCACGCCTACGCGCAGCGGGTGCAGGCGCAAGGCATGCCGTTTGGCGAGACCCGCATTGGGGTGCATGCGGGCGAGGTGATTGTGGGTAACTTCGGTGGCTCGACCATGTTCGACTACCGGGCGCTGGGTGACCCGGTGAACACGGCGTCGCGGCTGGAGGGGCTGAACAAGCACCTGGGCACGCTGGTGTGCGTGTCGGAGGAGATCGCGCCGCATGCGACGGGGTTGGTGGCACTGCGGCCGGTGGGGGATCTGGTGCTCAAGGGCAAGACCCAGGCGCTGGCGGTGTATGAGCCGATCACTGATGCAACGGGTCAGCCCTTGCAGGCGCGGGATGCGGACTACGACGCGGCCTATGCCTTGCTGGAGGGGGACGATCTGCTGGCGGCGCGGCAGGCGTTCGCGGCCTTGCACGAGGCGCGGCCGGAGGATGGCTTGGTGGGGTTCCGGTATGCGCGGTTGGCGGCGGGGGCGAGCGGGACGCGGATTGTGATGCAGGAGAAGTAGGGCGGGGTGGCGTCAGTCCGGGGGGGGTTGGGAGGCGTTATCCCCGACCGCCCTTAAGGCGTCCAGATGACGGGGATGTCTTCGGGCTTCGGGGAAATTGGAAAGCTGGAAAGCCGTTCGCCCTGAGCTTGTCGAAGGGTTTGATCTACGGACGTGGGGCTAAGCGGCGGGCGTTTCCCGGCCGCTGGCGCGTCCGGGCTACGAGGTCAGCGTACCACCACTTCGACGTTGCGGTTGCGGGGTTCCGGGGTGTCGTCGGGGGTCTTGATCAGCAGGTTGCGCTCGCCGTGGGAGGTGATGGCGACTTCCACCGCGTGTACGCCGGCGGTTTCCAGCCATTTGGCGACGTACTGGGCGCGGTCGAGGCCGAGCTGTTCGTTGGCAGTAGCGTCGCCCACGGTGTCGGTGTGGCCGATCACCGAAATATCCGGCGCCGGGCGATCCTTCATGGTGGCGAGGATGTCCTTGATCAGGGCTTCGGATTCTGGCGTGAGCTTGGTGCCGCCACTTTCGAAATACAGCAGGAAGGATTTGGGCATCGGCGGCTGGGCGGCGATCGCGCCGCTGAAGTCCTTCTGGATCTGTTCGTTGCTGACGGCGTAGAGCTTGCCGGGAGCGGCATCCAGGTTGGCGCCCTGGTTGCGTTGTTCGACCATGGTGCTGCCGCGTTGGTTGCTGACCAGCACCTTGCCGACGCTGCCGTCGGGGCTGTCCTGCAGCACCACATAGGATTTGCTGGCACAGCCGGCGAGCAGCAGCAGTGCCAACAGGCCAGCGGCTTGGACGAAGAGGGCGGTGCGGCGGGCAGGGGTCGGGTTCATTCGTCGACTTTCAGCAGGAAGCGGGTGCCGCGCACGCCGATGGTGGCGGAGGGGGTCTTCAGCGACACGGCTTCCGGCCGCAGCTTGGCAATGGTGCCGGACACGAATTGCAGCGTGCCCTTGCTGAGCTTGCCGTCGAGCTTGAGGTCGCCCTTGGCCGGGGCGAACAGGTAGGCCTCCAGCTTGAATTCGGTGGCGGGGCCGAAGGACATCACGGTGTTGTCCTTGAGGGTGACGCCCAGGTTGCCGTTCTTGCCGGTGCGCAGCACGTCGCCGACGGCGAGCGGGGTACCGACAGTGGCTGGCTTGGCCACGCCGTTGTCGACCACCTGCGCGTCGCCGGAGGCGGTTTTCACGTAGCCGACGGCCTCGGCGCCGTAGGTGGCGGCGGCCATCAGGCAGAGCGGCAGGATATATCCGGTATGCAATCTCATCGCTGCCTCCTAAAGTGAAACGAGCGCGCAGCCGTTATGCCCCTAGAATGCCGGGGCGGGTCATTAACGATTAGAACGCGGGGCGCCCCCGGTCAAGCACGGATGAGCTGGCCGGTTGGGCGGCGCTGCGATCCGAATTCCACCAGGTCCGCATAGAAAGCGGGTTCCAGATGCTCAACGGATACAAGGTCCGTTTCCATTACGTCGCCACGCTGGGCTTGTTGGCGGTGGTGATCTTCCTGACGCTCGCCTTTCTTCTCTCTGCGCTGCACCGCTTCCAGGCAGTGAGCGTGTCGCACGCCACCTCGCTGTTCGGGCAGATCGTCCAGCAGAGCGAGGGGGAGCTGGCGAGCATGATCGAGACCGAAGCCCGCTTCACCCGGGCCCAGCAGCGGGCCAGCAGCGCCCACTTGCGGGGGCTGCTGGACTTCCGGCCGGAGCTGATGGAGCCTTAT
The DNA here is from genome assembly GCA_966211475.1 of uncultured Neisseriales bacterium. Classification (GTDB taxonomy): domain Bacteria; phylum Pseudomonadota; class Gammaproteobacteria; order Burkholderiales; family Leeiaceae; genus Leeia. The sequence goes on along the minus strand of CBIHQA010000011.1, from coordinate 14,037 downwards.
CTGGCAACCATTGCGCAGGATCAGGATGCCTATGGCTACTACGTGGGCTTTGCGGACGATGCGTTCTTCCAGGTGATCGCGGTGCGCCGGCAGCCGGCGGTGGTGGCGGCGCTGAAGGCGCCGGTGGAGACCTGGTTCGCGCTGCGCAGCATCGGGCCGGCGACGGGAGAACGGACCGAGCATTGGCGTTTTCTGGATGAAGCCCGCAAGCCGGTTGGTGAGCGCACGGCAGCCACCAGTTACCGGCCGACGCAGCGCCCCTGGTACCTGGCGGCCAGCAAGACGGACCGGCAGATTCTGACCGATTCCTATGTGTTCCAGTCCTCCCAAGCGCCGGGGCTGACGGTGGCCAGCCGGCTGCTGGATGGCGGTGCGGTGGCGGGGGCGGACATCAGCCTGACCGGCTTATCGGATTTCCTCGGCCGGCTGCCGACCGCGTCGGCCAAGGGGCTGGCGGTGGTGCTCGATCAGAAGGACCGGGTGCTGGCGAGCTTCCCGCCGGTGGCAGACAAGCCGCTGCCGGACCTGGCGGCATTGACCCTGCCGGCTTTGCAGCCGCTGCGCAGTTGGCGCGGCGAAGATGGCGCGGACCGGATGCAGGATGTCGCAGGCGAGCCGACCGTGTTCGTGCAGCACCGCATGAGTCCGACGCCGGGCACCGAATACCGGGTGGCGGCGCTGGCACCGGTGTCGGCCTTTACCGGCGACATCGTCCGGGTGCGTAACCAGATGCTGTTGATCGCGCTGGTGGTGCTGGCGGTGACGGTGCCGCTGGCCTGGTGGGTGAGCCGTGGCGCGGCCAAGACCTTGCGCCGGCTGGCCGAGGATTCCGACCGGATCCGCCATTTCGATTTCAGCGAGACGCCGCCGGTGCGCTCGGTGTTCCACGAGATGGCGGTGCTGGGCGAAGCGCACCAGGTGATGCGCAGCTCGCTGAAGGAGCGCACCGAGGCGCTGAAGGTCAGCCAGGAGCGGCTATCCAACCTGGTCGACAACGGCCTGCAACTGTCGTCCGAACGCGACCGGCAGGCGCTGCTGCGGCATATCCTGATGGGCGGAAAGGCCATCTGCCATGCCGATGCGGCCACGCTCTACCTGCGGACCGAGCACGACACGCTGTATTTCGCGATGCGCTCGATGAGCGACGCGCTGCCGAGTATGGAGATCCCGCTGCGCAACGACGACGGCACGCCTAACCTGCGTTTTGTGTCGACCACGGTCGCCAACGAGAAGCGCAGTGTGCGGGTGGACGACGTGTATGCCGAGACCCGCTTCGACCTGACGGGCACCAAGCGCTTTGACGCTGAGACCGGTTATCACACCGCCTCGATGCTGACGGTACCGCTGCTGACCAGCGACGGCGAGGTGCTGGGCGTGTTGCAGTTCCTCAACGCCATCGATACGGACAGCGGCCAGGTGATGCCTTTTCCGCCGGAAATCGTTTCCTATGTGGAGGCGCTGGCCGCGCAATCGGCGGTGGCGCTGCAGAACCAGAACCTGTTGGCGGCGCAGCAGGCCTTGATGGACGGCATCATCCGCATCATCGCCGGAGCCATCGACGCCAAGAGCGCCTACACCGGCGGCCACTGCGAGCGGGTGCCGGAGTTGGCCATCATGCTGGCCCGCGAAGCCTGCGAGGTGCAGGACGGCCCGCTGGCGGACTTCCGCTTCCACAGCGACGACGAATGGCGGGAGTTCCGCATTGGCGCCTGGCTGCACGACTGCGGCAAGGTCACCACGCCGGAATACGTGGTGGACAAGGCCACCAAGCTGGAGACCATCTACAACCGCATCCACGAGGTACGCACTCGCTTCGAGGTGCTGCTGCGCGATGCCCGCATCGAGATGCTGGACAGCATCCTGTCGGGCGGCGATCGTGCCGAGGCGGAGGCGAGGCTGGCCGAGCGCACCGCCGCATTGCGGGATGACTACGCTTTTGTGGCGGAATCCAATGTGGGCGGCGAATTCATGGCGCCGGACAAGGTCGCCCGGCTGCGCGAGATTGGCACACAGACCTGGCAGCGCCATTTCGACGACCGGCTGGGCTGCTCGCACGACGAGCTGGAGCGCATCGGCGACACGCCGCCGGAAGCCTTGCCGGCCACCGAACACCTGCTGGCCGACAAGCCGCAGCACATCGTCCCGCGCGGGCCGAGCAAGGCGCTGGACCCGCGCTATGGCTTCAAGGTGAAGGTGCCGACCCAGCTCTACCACTATGGCGAGCTGCACAACCTGTCGGTGGCGCGCGGCACGCTGACCGAGGAAGAGCGCTTCAAGATCAACGAGCACATCATCCAGACCATCGTGATGCTGGAGGCGCTGCCGCTGCCCAAGCATCTGCGGCGCGTGCCGGAATACGCCGGCACCCATCACGAGACCATGGTCGGCACCGGCTATCCGCGTCAGCTGACGGCGTCGGAGCTGTCCATTCCGGCACGCATCATGGCGATCGCGGATATCTTCGAGGCGCTTACTGCTTCCGATCGGCCCTACAAGAAGGCCAAGACGCTGTCGGAGTCGATGGACATCCTGGTGCGCTTCCGTAACGACGGGCACATCGATGCCGACCTGTTCGCGCTCTTCCTGCGCAGCGGGGTGTACCGGGCTTATGGCGAGCGCTATTTGAAGCCGGAGCAGCTGGATGCGGTGGACATCGACAAGTACCTGGCACCGTCCCTGCAAGCCTAACCGTCCCTTGTAGCCCGGACGCCGTAGGCGGCCGGGACGACGGCGCTTCCCCGGCCGCCTACGAAGTCCAGGCTACTCATGTAGCATCGTTTCGCATTGGTGATCGCGGCCAACGCTGCCCCGACTCTGGCCTAGCGTCTTCATCCAGACCAAATCCATACGCGAAAGTCATGTTAGTATCGCCTCCCGAAATTTCCCCTTTTCCGGAGACGAAACATGAAACTCGCCACGCTGCCCGCCGCCGTCGGACTGACCCTGATCCTGGCCCCAGTGGCCGACGCGTTCGACCTGGGCAAGCTCACCCAGGGCGCCGGGGTCGGCAAGCAGATGATGCAGGCCGCCACCCTGTCCGATGCCGACGTGAAGGCGGTGGCGGACCAGGCCTGTGCCCAATACGACGCCGAGGCCAAGATTTCCCCGGCCAGCAGCAAGTACGGCAAGCGCCTGGCCGAGATCTCCAAGAAGATGGGCAGCGATATCAACGGCCAGCCGGTGAACTACAAGGTCTACGTCGATCCGGAAGTGAACGCCTGGGCCATGGCCAACGGCTGCATCCGCGTCAACACCGGCCTGATGGATATGATGACCGACGACGAAGTGATCGGCGTGCTGGGCCACGAAATGGGCCACGTCGCGTTGGGCCACACCAAGAAGGCGATGCAGATGGCCTACACCACCGCCGCCGCCCGCAATGCGCTGGGGACGTTCGGCAGCAGCGGCGTGCAACAGCTCAGCAAGTCGGAAATCGGCTCGCTGGGTGAGGCTTTCCTGAATGCGCAGTTCAGCCAGTCGCAAGAGAGCGAAGCAGACAACTTCTCCTACGAGCTGCTGGGCAAGAAGGGCCTGAACCGCAAGGCGCTGCTGTCCGCCTTCCAGAAGCTGGCGTCGCTCGGCGACCAGCACAGCATGCTGAGCACCCACCCGGCCTCCAGCGATCGGGCGAAGAATGTGGAAACCAAGCTGGCGAAGGATGGGGTGCAGTAAGTTGGGTTGAGGTTTGATCCGGTGAATGACGAGGCGCCCTGGTTCGGTTGGACCGGGGCGTTTTGTTTTGGGGTGGCTGAGGACGTATGGAACAGCAACGAGACCCGTATACAAAAGGCTCGGAAGGTATACATAAGGCAAACAACGTGTATAGAAAATGCTAAATTCTATGCACGTGAAGCGAGTGCACATAGCAACCGGTCGTTTGCCGTACATGAACCTCTGAGGATGCCCCGTGACATACGAACTTGCGCCATTGAGCCGACTGCCGACTGCCTTGTTCGAAACCCCTGCCATCCTGAAAAAAACAGCCACTGCCAGTCGCACGTTGGCTGAACTCAAAGGCTTGGCAGTTTCGATGCCAAACCAGGGGGGCCTCATCAATACCTTGGCGCTGCAGGAGGCCAAGGACAGTTCAGCCATCGAAAATATCGTCACCACACACGATGAGCTGTTCCGGGGAAATGCATTTCCTGATGCCTTGAATAGCCCTGCGGCCAAAGAGGTGCGGGACTATGTGCACGCGCTGCGCGCAGGCTTCATGCTGGTAAAACAGACCGGCCTGTTGACCGCGAACCATCTGGTGGAGATCCAGACGGTGCTGGAAAAGAACCATGCCGGCTTCCGCAAGCTGGCTGGAACGGCGCTGAAGAACAATCGTGGCGAGATTGTCTTCATGCCGCCGCAGGACTCAGAGGCGATCGTCGCGCTGATGAGGGATTTGGAGCGCTTCATCAATGACGACGATGCCTTTGATGCGGATCCGCTGATCAAGATGGCGTTGATCCATCATCAGTTCGAAAGCATCCATCCCTTCTATGATGGCAATGGCCGGACTGGCCGCATTCTCAATGTGCTCTATCTCGTGCAGAAAGGCTTGCTGGATATTCCGGTACTTTACCTCTCCCGCCACATCGTCCGGACGAAGGCGGACTACTATCGTCTGCTACAGGGAATCCGGGATCGGCAAGACGATGCCGGCGCGTGGTCGGATTGGGTGTTGTACATGCTGACGGCGGTCGAGCAAACCGCGCAGCAAACCATCAGCACGGTAACGGATATCAAGACGGCCCTGATGGATTACAAACATCGCATCCGTACCGATTTCAAGTTCTACAGCCAGGATTTGATCAATAACCTGTTCATGCATCCTTACACCAAGATCGAGTTCGTCATGGACGATCTTGATGTATCACGTCTGACGGCCACCAGATATCTGGAAGCACTGACTGACGGGGGGTATGTGCAAAAGCGCAAGATTGGTCGATCCAACTATTACATCAATGTGGCGCTGAACGAGATTCTTACCAGGGAAGAGCTTCAAGAAGGTGGGCGATAATTTGGTTTCACGTGAAACCGCCTCACCCCACCCGCTGTAACCCCAGCACGAAACTCACCCCACCCTCGACATTCTGCGCGCTGATGGTGCCGCCCATCTTCGCCATATAGGTCTTGGCGACGAACAGGCCTTGGCCGCGGTTGCCGTTGGCGCCGGCGTCCTGCTGATCCGACACGCCGTATTCGAAGATCTTGTCGATCAGTTCGTCCGGGATCGCCGGGCCTTGGTTGTGGATGGTGACGGTGGTGGCGGTGTCGGTGGTCTGCAGGGTGACGGTGATCGGCGTGTCGTCGGTCCGGTAGCGGGCGGCGTTGCGCAGGATGTGGGTGACCACGTCTTCCAGCGAGTAGTCGTCGGCGCGCACCATCACCGGCCGGGCTTCGCCGAGGTAGCGCACGTCGGGGATGCCGACGCAGGGCGCGTTGTCCGCCACGTTGCGCAGGAAGGCGGCGAGGTCGACGGTGGTGACGTCGAGCGTGGTGGACTGAAAGGCTTCGCTGGGCGAGGCGCTGCCGTACAGCACGCGGATGGCCTGCTGCATGCGGCTGAGGTAGCGGCGGCTGTCGTCGTCGCGCTCGCCGTGCAGCGCCAGCAGGGATTGCAGCGGCGACATGATCTCGTGGCCGACGGCGTGCCACATGTCTTTTTCCTGCTCGGTGCGGATGCGTTCGCGTTCCACGTCTTCCTTTACCCGTTGCAGCAGGTCAGACAGGCCGGCGGCCAGCACGCCGAGTTCGTCGGCGCCGCGCAGGTCGGCCAAGTCGAAGTCGTTGGGGCTGCCGACACCCTTCATTGAGCGCGAGACGGCGCGCGCCCGGCTGGTCAGTACGGTGATGCGGCGGATGATGCCCAGCTCGATCACGAACCAGGCGACCAGCAGCGCCAGCAGCATCGCGCCGACGAACCACGAGACGCGGGTGGCGACCACCGCCAGGCTGCGGTTGACGCTGCGCACGTCGCCGGTCAGCGTCATCCGGTAGCTGCCGACCGGGGTGGCGATGGTGTCGCTGGCGGTCAGCGGCTGGTCGTAGCCCTCTACCGGCAGGCGGCGGATGACGCGGTCGATCAGGCGGGAGGCGTCGCTCAGCGGGTCGCTGGCGCCGGTGAGGGTGAGCAGTGGTTGCGGCGTCGAGCCGGTCAGGCGGTGGAGTTGCAGGGTTTCGCCGGGCAGCAGCAGCGGTTGCAGGTCCGCCAGCGAGAAGGGCGGGGCGCCGCCGGGGCGGTCGCTGTCGAACAGGGCGGCGTCGCTGCCGGGGGGCAGTACCTCCACATGCACGCGGATCTGGTCGAGGTCGGCGGGCGGCCATACCGGGCGGCTCTTGCGGAACAGCTCGTCCTGCAATACGGCCACCGGCAGGCGTACCGAATAGAAGGCGCGCTTGACGCAGCCCGGCTCCACCGCCTTGGCGCCGGCCGTGTCGAGGCACTGCGGGTCTTGCCAGACCCAGCCACGGAAGTCCTTCACCGGGTGGTCGCGCTGGATGCCGTCGTCGCCATCCAGGAAGCCGGTCAGGCGGCCGTGCCGGCCACGGCGGTCGTTCAGGTCGGCGTCGGTGGTGGTTTCGAAGGGGGCGATCCAGCGGTAGGTCTGGCCGCGCAGGCTGGCGGTGATGCGGACCCGGTGCGCCATCGCCAGGTCCAGTGTGCGCGGTGGGTGGGCCACCAGGTTGCCGCCGGCGAAGCTACCAGCCACGTAGATGAAGCCGCCGGCCCAGGGATTATTGCCAATCGCCACGCACAGGCTGCCGCTAGCTGGGTATTGCACCAGGCAGCCGGCCATTTCTACTGCTTGCTGCACCTTGTGCTGGTCGTCGAAATCCAGCGCGGAGAACGGCAAGACCAGCGGGTGCTGGCCGGTGCCGCGCGCGGCGGGGGGATTCAGCAGTGCCAGTTGGCCGGCCGGGTGGCGTAGGCGTGCGGCGATCTGGGCTTCGGTCTTGTGGAAGCTGGCTTGGTAGTTCTGGTAGCTGAGGCGTTTTTCCTCTTGCAGCACGTAGAGCGCCATGGCGACGGTGGCGAGTGCCAGCAGCAGGAAGGCGCCACGGAACAGCAGCCGCAGGCGGTAACGGGCGGGGTTGAGGTAACGCAGGGCAGCCAGGACGACGGCCGTCGGGGATCGCCGGGGCAGCGGGGCGGTGAGCGTGGTAGGGCTCATGCGTCGCCTTTCAAGGGGTTCGTAGGGCGGAATCCCGCAAGGGGACTTGCTTCGCGGCGAAGCCAGCGCCTTCCGCCATGTATTAGGTTGCAAAACCGGTGGCGCAAATTTGCACGTCAAATGGCGGAAGGCGCTTCGCTTTTCCGCCCTACGATGGGTTAGCGCTTCGTTGGCGCCTGGCTTGTATCCACCCACCGGAAGCCCCGCATCGGCACGTTCTCGATGCCGTCGAACTCCGGGTCGATCTCGCGGAAGGCGTCGCGCAGGGTGCTGACGTGCTTGCGGATGTTGTCGCGGTTGCGGCCGCTTTTCACCACCTGGTAGAGCTCGTCGTAGGACACCACCTGACCGCGCTGCTGGTAGAGGGCGGCGAGGATGCGCTGGGCGGTGAGCGGCAGGTTCACCCGCTGGCCGCGCCAGATCGGCGTGCTCTGGCGCAGTGGGTCTAGCGACAGTTCGGCGGCCGCCGGGGCATCGGCTTCGCCGCGCTTGGCGCGGGCTTCGCGCAGGATCTCCAGGAAGGTGTCGACGAAGTCGGCTTCCTCAAAGGTGGTTTTCTGCAGGTAATCCCAGGCGTCCAGCGCCTTCATGATGCCGCGGTACAGGGTGGCGGGCATGGCCGACACTACCAGCACCGGCGTGCCGTGGCGCTTGTTGATCGCGTTGATCAGCGCGACGCCGGCATGGCGCTCGCGGCCCAGTTCGATGTCCAGCACCACCAGGTCGTAGCGTTCGCGGGCGATGGCGGCTTCGGCATCGTCGCGGGTGAACCATTGGTCGACCTCGAGTCGGGCGGATTCGATCCAGCCGCGCAACTGGTTGCTGGTCGGCAGGTCGTCTTCAATGACGGCGACGCGGGACATGGCGCGCTCTCTGGGTGATTCGACGACCGCACGATAGCGCCTTTCTCCCGGCGCATACCAGCCCACCCTTGTGAAGGTTTCTTCCGGGGCCGGAAAGGGCGCACACGCGCCGGCCGCAAAGTCGCCCCGCGCCGGCTTTGTGCGCTCCGTGGCTTGCCGCGCAGTATGGGTCGCAAGAAAGGGCGCCGCGGCTGGCGCGCTTTCCGGGCTGAATCCAATGCGAATCGTTCCTGGGAGAGCATCATGGCAAACCGTGTAAAGGTGATCGTGCAGGCAGTGCAGGAGACGCTGGCGAAGTCGGCGAGCGGGGTCGGACGCGGGGTGGCGGGCGCCGCCGGGGCAGTGCTGCGGGTGCGCGGCCAGCTGGTGCTGGTGGGCGTGCTGGCGGCCGGCGGTTATGCGCTGTACAGCCATCCGCCGTTCCAGGCCATCGGACGGGGTCAGGTCGGCATCCGCACCAACCGGCTGACCGGTAGCACGGTGGCCCTGCACGAAGGCAGCGTGCTGATGGTGCCGGGGTTGCACCAGCTGCGCACCTTCGACTTGCGCGACCAGGTCTACCACCCGGTGCAGAGCAGCAAGGCGGATGGCGAAGCGCCGTTCCAGTCGGTGGAGGGCCTGTCGCTGGGCGTGGACCTGTCGGTGCGTTACGCGCTGGACCAGAACCGGGTGGTCGCCATGTCGCAGCAGCTGCCGGACGACCTGAGCAAGCAGATCGTCGAGCCGGCGGTGCAGGGCGTGATCTACAAGGTGTTCACCCGCTACACGGTGCGCGAGATCTTCTCCAGCAAGCGGGCGGAGATCCAGAAATCCATCGAATCCGAACTGGCACCCAAGCTCGCCGCGGACGGCGTGAAGCTGCGCGGCGTGCTGATCGGCAAGGTGGACCTGCCGCCCGACTACCGCGCCGGCATGGAAAAGCTGCTGGCCGAGGAGCTGGAGTCCGAAAAGATGCGCTTCACCCTGGAGCTGAAGGACAAACAGGTGAAGCAGACCGCGCTGGAGGCCGAGGCCGAGAAGGTGCGCCGCGAAAAGGCTGCTGAAGCCGCCGGCAACGAGCAGATCATCGCCGCCCGCGCCCAGGAAGAGGCGATGAAGCACGTGCTGCCGTTCAAGCAGAAGCAGATCGAGCAGCGTCAGCTGGAGGCCGAGGCCGCCAAGGTCGCGCAGATCAAGAACGCCGAAGGCAGCGCCCAGGCCCGGCAGATCGAAGCGGTGGGCGAGGCCGAATCCCGCCGCAAGCTGGCGGATGCCGACGCCTACCGGATGGCCGAGATCGGCAAGGTCACCAGCGAACAGATGGCGCGTGATGGCGAACTGATCAGCAAACATCCGCTGCTGATCCAGAAGACCATGGCCGACAAACTGTCCGACAAGATCTCCGTGATCATCGCGCCGCCGGGGACCAATGGCTTCGTGGCGGCCGGCCTGGTCGGCGGTGGCAACACCAAAGCAGCGACGGCTGCGGCGCAGACGGCGGATGCCGAAGCCGCCGCGGAAGAAGGAGCGCAATGATGCTGCTCGCCGGCCTGGCCACCATGGCCATCGTCACGCAGGACCAGACCTCGCTGCGGGCCGCCCCGCGCGATTCCGCCCCGCAGCAGGCGCAGTTGTGGGAGGGCGACGTGCTGGAAATCCGCGGCGCCCGGCTCGACTACCTGCAGGTGTACGACCACCGCCGCGAGCGGGCCGGCTATGTGCGGGCCAGTTCGGTGTGCACCAGCAACCTGAGCGAGGCCGATGCGCCGGGGCTGCTGTCGGTGGTGCGCTTCCTGCGTGATACGCCGGGGCAGGAGGCGCTGGGGATCGGCTACCTGGCGGCTTACCTGAAGGCCGCGCCGGCGAAACAGATCGATGCCGAGCCCTTCGACGCGCTGGGCAGCATGGCGGAGCGGTTGGCCCGCCGCGCGTCGCAGAAGCAGGGCAAGACCAACGACGCGACGCTGGCCGCCCACCTGGAGGTCGCCGCCAGCTACGGTGTGACGCTGACCAGCGTGGAACGCGACGGCCGGGTGCAGCTCTGCTACGACGGCGACGCCTACCGCCGGGTGATGGCAATGCCCGCCAGCGACGAGCAGCGCGCCCGCGCGGCGCTGGGCCTTACCCGCCACGACTGCGTCAACCCGCAATTGCGGCCGCTGGAACGCGGCCAGCTGGATGCCTGGCGAGCCGACGTGCTGGACCGGGTGAAGCTAGATGGCCTACCGGACTACCTGAAGAACCGCGTGAAGATGCGCCGCGCTGGCCTGTGGGCGAGCCTCGCCTTTCAGCGCAGCCGCAAGGGCGACAATCCCCAGCCGGCGGCCGAGCGCGCGTTGCAGGAACTGGCGGGGGTGAACACCGCCGAGATGACTGACGAGGATGCCACTAGCTACACCGACGCCGCCGCCCGGGTCGGCGCCTCGCGTTGGGCGGCGGAGCCGGTGTCCACTCCGCCCGGCAAGGTGTCCGTTAGCACCGTGCCTGGCCAGCCCGGCGAAACCTGCGTGCTGCTGGTCGACGCGCAGCACGATGCCAAGTCGCCGCTGCTCAAGCACTGCACCTACGGCGTGGTATGGACCGCCTCTGCCCGCTCCAGCCCGATGGGCGATGCGCTCGCGCTGGCAGTACAGCCGCTGGATACCTGGCGAGAGCTGTGGGTGTTCCGCCGTGGCGCCGACGGCTGGACGGTGGACGTGCTGCCGCCCGCCACCAGCGGCCCGGACGTCGGCTATGCGGAATTCGCCGGCTGGGTGCCCGGCGGCAAACAGATGCTGGTCGCCCGCGAAGCCCGTGTGGACGGTCGTTACCTGCGCCGCTTCGAGGTGCTGAAGCTCGACACGCTGACCGCCGAGAAGCAGGCCGACAGCCCGAATGCCTTGAGCGCCTTCGCCCGCTGGCAGGACCCGGTGTGGAAGCGGGTCACGGTGAGCGTCCGCTAGCGACGCACCGACAAGCGAGCCCGGCGGCAAGAAGCCGGAATCAGAGCCATAATCATCCCATGCGATCCGGGCCGCATCGCGCGGCGCCGTCGCCCCAGGTGCATGCCCATGCCCCACCACCGCCCGCTGCCGCTGCGCTTCGACCGCTTCGAGCTCGACGAAGAGGCGGCGCGCCTGACCCGCGAGGGCCGGCCGATCGCGCTGCCGCCCAAGGCTTTCGACGTGCTGTGCACCCTGGCCCGCCAGCCCGGCCGGCTGATGACCAAGGACATGTTGCTGGATGCGGTGTGGGGCCATCGCCACGTCAGCGAATCGGTGCTCAAGTCCACCATCAGCGCGCTGCGCGCTGCACTGTCGGACGACGCCCGGCAACCCCGCTACATCGAGACCGCCTCGCGCCGCGGCTACCGTTTCATCGGTGCGCTGGCGCCGGGCGCGGCGATGCCGCTGCTGCCGGAGGAGGATGCCGCCGATCCAGATGCGCCCGGCCTGCGCATGGTCGGCCGGCAGGCCGCGCTGGCGCAGTTGCGGGCGGCCTGGCGCGCTGCCCTCGGCGGCCGGCGGCAGACGGTCTGGATCGTCGGCGAGGCGGGCATCGGCAAGACCACCCTGATTGACCATTTCGCCGGCAGCCTCGGTATGGCGGTGTGCGTGCGCGGCCAATGCGTGGAGCAGTTCGGCCCAGGCGAACCCTATCTGCCGGTGCTGGAAGCCTTGGCCGCGCTCTGCCGCGACGACCCGGCGCTGGTCTCCACCATGCGGGCGGTGGCGCCCACCTGGCTGCTGCAGATGCCCTGGCTGAGCGACCAGGCCGAGCGCGAGGCGCTGCGGCGCGAATCGGCCGGCGGCAGCCAGCACCGCATGCTGCGCGAGCTGGCCGAGCTGCTCGACCGCTACACCCACGACCATCCCCTGCTGCTGATCACCGAAGACCTGCACTGGAGCGACCGCGCCACCTTGCAGCTGATGGACCACCTGACCCGCCGCCGCCAGCCGTCGCGGCTGATGTGGCTGGCCAGCTTCCGGCTCGCCGAGGTGTTGGCCGATGCGCATCCGCTCAAGCTGCTGCGCCACGAATTGCGCCTGCACAAGTTGTGCGAGGAGATTGCGCTGGCGCCGTTCGCCGAGGATGAAGTCGCCACCTACCTGGGGCAGCGTCTGCCGCCGGGCACGGTGCCGGCCGGCTTCGCGCGGCTGCTGCAGGACCGTACCGACGGCCTGCCGCTGTTCGTCGCCAGCGTGGTGGACGACCTGTTGTCGCAGCCGCCGGCCGAGCCGGGCGCCAGTGAATCGCCAGGCGAGGTCTGGCCGGTGCCCGCCAACCTGGCCGGCGTGATCGAAGGCCAGATCGAACGCCTGCCAGACGCGCAGCAACGGCTGCTGGAAGCCGCCAGCGCCTGCGGCGTCGACTTCCGTACCGACCTGCTGGCGGCCGCGCTGGAGGAGGAGCCCGCCCAGGTGGTCGCCCAGTGCGCCGACCTGGCGCGCCGGCAGCAATGGCTGGGCGGCCAGGCGGTCGACGCCTTACCGGACGGCACGCTGGAGGTGCACTGCACCTTTCGCCATGCGCTCTACCGACATGTGTTTTATCAACGCAGCGGGTTGCCGATGCGGGCGCTGTGGCACCGCCGGATCGCCCAGGCGATGGAACGCCAACGCGATGCCGGTGCGGCGGTGGCGGCCGCCGAGCTGGCGCTGCATTTCGAGCTGGGCCATGACTGGATGCCGGCGCTGCGCTACTACGGCGTGGCCGCCGAAAGCGCGCTTAGTCACTTCGCGCCGGCCGAGGCGATGGCGCTTACCGAACATGCGCTGTCCTTGCTGCCGCGCTGCCCGGACGGCATGCCGCGTGACGGATTGGAGCTGGGCCTGGTGGCCCCGCGCGCGGTGGCCTGTTCGCAGTTGCATGGCGTCGGCTCGCCGGAGGCGCAGGCCGTGTTGCAGCGGGCGCAGGCGCTGTGCGACGTGCTGCCGGACACCCCGCTGCTCGGCTGGGTGCTCTGCCTGCTGGGCTGGATGCGCGGTGCGGCGGCCCAGTATGACGGCGCCACGCCGCTGGCGACCCGCATCATGGCGCTGACCGAACGCTTCGACGAGCCGGCGCTGCTCGCCTCGTCCTGCGCGCTGGAAGGCTCCGCTTCGGCCTACCGTGGCGACCTGGACCGGGCGCGGGAATGGCTGGAGCGCGGCATTGCGGTGGCCGAAGCGGCCGGCGCACGGCCGTCACTGACCTTGTTCATCACCGACCCGTTGGTGTGGATGCGGGCGACGCTCGGCGTTTGCCTGATGCTGATGGGCCTGCCCGAACAGGCGCAGCAACAGGTGGAAGCCGCGCTGACCCGTGCCCGTGCTGTCGGCCGGCCCCTGGACGAGGTGCAGGCGCTACGCTGCGCCGGCATGCTGGAAGTCTGGCTGGAGCGGCCCGAGCAGGTCGAGGCGGTGGCCGAGCAGCTCGACCTGATGTTCACCGAGCGCGCGATCGTGCAGGCCGAATGGCCGGGCTGCTGCCTGGGCGGTTGGGCCATGGCTGGGCTGGGCGAAGCGACGTCGGGTTATGGCCGCGTGCTGGAGGGCATTGCCGCGATGCAGCGGATCGGCATGATCAGCAGCTACACGCTGACTTTGTGCCTGGCTGCCGAGACCGCCGCGCTGGCCGGACGGCTCGCCGAGGCGCAAGGGCATGCCGACGAAGGCGTGCGGCAGGCGAGGGCGAGCGGGGAACGCCTCTTTCTGCCCGCCCTGTTGCTGCAGCAAGGGCGTATCGCCCTGCAAGCCGGCCAGCCGGAGCAGGCACAGGCTGCGATGCAGGCCTCGGTGCTGGAGGCCCGCATGCAGGGTGCACTGGGGCAAGAGATCAATGCACTCGCCGCACTGTGCGAGCGGTCACCCGTCTCCGCCGATGACCTGGAAGCGTTGGCCGACGCCTGCGCCCAGCTGACTGAAGGCTTCGACACCGCGCCGGTGCAGCGGGCCTTCGACCTGCTGCGGTTGCATCAGGCCGAGTTGTCGTCCTCCGTCTGAGCATCAACGTTCCGTAGATCCTATGTTTTCCCGCAACCCCCGTCAGTCAGCATTTGAGGCGAGAAG
>CBIHQA010000010.1:0-21044 GCA_966211475.1 uncultured Neisseriales bacterium | reverse complement strand
CGGACTTCATGGTGCGCTACGGGCAGGAGGAATTCCTGCTGCTGCTGGCGGAAACCGACATCAAGGGTGCCAAGTTCGTGCTGGACCGGCTGCAACTGGTAATGCAGCGCTCACCGGTGTTCGTCGGGACGGAAAAGATCTCCGTTACCCTATCTGCTGGCATTGCCCAGATGGCGGGTCAGGAGAAGAGCCACTCGCTGGTTGCGCGAGCGGACCGCGCACTGTTTGCCGCCAAGGCGAGCGGCCCCAACCACATCGAATTCGCGCCAGGGCAATAAGCAGCCAATAACACATCCATGAATCGCGGGCAGATGCATTGCGCACTGCCCGCGATGCTTTTTCAGCTGAAGCGGGAGAAATCCGGCGCGCGCTTCTGCATGAATGCCATCATGGCTTCCATGGCTTCCGGCGCTCGCAGCATCTGCATGAATTGCGTCATCTCATCACGCATGGTCGACTCCACCGCAGCGCGCTGTCCCTGGCGTAGCAAGGCCTTGCTGGCGTAGAGCGCCTGGGGTGGCAAGGCGGCGAGTCGCTGGGCATAGGCCATGGCTTGCGTCTCCACCTGGTCAGTGTCCACCAATGCATTGGCGAGACCATATCGATGCGCCTCCTCGGCGGAGAAAGGCTCGCCCAACAGCAGCCATTCGGCGGCCTTGGCATAGCCTGCACGCGCGGGCAGCAGCAGGCTGGAGGCCGCCTCCGGACACAGACCCAAACGTGTGAATGGCAGTTGCAGCTTCGCTTCGCGGGACATGATCACCAGCTCGCAGTGCAACAACAACGTCACCCCCACGCCGACCGCCAGACCGGTCACGGCAGCGACCAAGGGTTTCTTGCTGTGACTGATGGCGTGCAGGAAACGTACGACGGAGCTGTCCTCGCTGTCTGGTGGCGACTGTAGAAAGTCGTTGAGGTCATTGCCGCTGGTAAAACAGCCCGGAGTGCCGGTGATCAGGACGGCACGAATGGCCGGGTTCTCATCCGCTGACCGGATGCCATCCACCAGGGACTGATACATGTCCCGCGTCAGCGCATTTTTCTTGTCGGGCCGATTCAGGCGCAGCACCAGTACGCCACAATCCTGGCTGGCCTGGATTGCATCGCTCATGAGTGTTCTCCTTGGATGATCGGCTCAGTCTAAGCAGGACTTTCAAATCAATCAAGCACTTGCTTTATATTTGTCCAGCGCGCCGGCCGGGACTAGACTTGAAGCAGCCTGTCCCCGGCATCTGGAGCTTTTCATGTCACGACATCCTTCCTTGCTGAGCCACGACACTTCGCTGCTGCTGGTCGTGGACGTTCAGCAGAAACTGGTCCCCCTGATCTTCGACCATGACCGGGTGGTGGATCACTGCCGCTGGCTGATCGAAGTAGCGCAGGTGGTTTCCGTCCCGGTGGTATTTTCCGAGCAATATCCGCGCGGGCTCGGGCCGACTGTGCCGGAACTGCGCAGTGTGGCGCCCGCTGCACCACTGGTCGACAAGGTGCACTTCTCTTGCGTCGCGGCCAAGTGCCTGCCCGCTGGCGAATTGGTTGGGCGGGATCAGATCGTATTGTGCGGCATCGAAGCGCATGTCTGTGTCCAGCAGACCGCGCTCGACCTGCTGAAAAGTGGCAAGCAGGTCTACGTGGTGGCGGATGCAATCGGCAGCCGCCATGAAATGGACCGCGACCTTGGAATCCAGCGAATGCGCGATCTCGGCGTGCAGATCATCAGCCGCGAAATGGCCCTGTTCGAATGGGCCCATCAGGCCGGAACACCGCTGTTCAAACAGTTGAGCCAGCAGTTTCTGCGTTGACCCCCTCCCCGTTCGTCTGAAACGCGAACGGGGCGCACTGCCGCCGTCCGGGCGGCATCCGGCTACCGACACCCGCCCCATCCCCACCAGGCGGGACCACTTTCCTTCACGTTGACCATAGGTCAGTTATTGACACTTCCTCGGCAGCGTCATAAAGTGCACAGTTAATAAATAACTGTTTAGTAATTTTTTGATGAACAAGGAAACCTCCAGCCCCACACACAGCCGGCGCAAAGCCGCGCGGCCGCAGGAAATCATGGATGCGGCGCTGGCCCTATTTGCGGAAAAGGGTTACGCCGCGACCAAGATGGAAGACATCGCCAAGCGCGCCGGTGTGACGCGCGGCACGCCTTATCTGTATTTCCAGAGTAAGGACGACCTGTTCCGGGAAATCGTGCGCACGTCGGTCCTGCCGGCCGTGACTCTGGTGCAACAAGTGGTGAGCGAAGCGCAGGACCAGCCGATTTCCCAGATCCTGTCGGACATCCAGGAGTACTGGCATCGCCAGGTTCTGGATACTCCGCGCGCCGCGGTGTTGAAGTTGATGATGTGCGAATCCGGCAACTTCCCGGAGGTCGCCCTCTACTACCGCGAACAGGTGATCGAGCCGTTTCAGGCCCTGCTGCAGGCGCTGATCCAGCAGGGCATCGCCACCGGCGAATTTCGGGCATCGGTGGATGCCGAGTACGCCGTCTACACCCTGATGGCCCCGATGCTGTCGGCGGTGATCTGGAAATACAGCTTTGCCTGCAATGCCCCGGTCGAGTTCGACCGGCTGTTCGCCACCGCCACCGATCTGCTCCGTCACGGCATGTTGACCCCCGTCCGCTGAAAGCCATCCCATGTCATCCCGTACCTTGCTCCCACTGCTTGCCACGACCGTCCTGTTGTCTGCGTGCAGCAAACCCCATGAACCGGTCTACGAGGACATCCGGCAGGTCAAACTGCTGACTGTCGGCACCGGCACCTCGGACAGCAGCCGCATCCTGACCGGCGACGTACGGGCGCGGCATGAAACGCCGCTGGCCTTCCGGGTAGCCGGCAAGGTGTCGGCGCGGCTGGTGGATGTCGGTGCGGAGGTGAAAGCCGGCCAGGTGCTAGCCCGGCTCGATGCAGCCGACTACCAGCTTGGGGTGAATGCGGCCCGTGCACAGCAACAGGCGGTTGAAACAGAGCGTGCCCAGAATGCACGTGACCTGGCGCGGTTCACGCAGCTGCGGGATCAAGGTTTCATCAGCAACACCGAATACGAACGTCGC
The DNA here is from genome assembly GCA_966211475.1 of uncultured Neisseriales bacterium. Lineage (GTDB taxonomy): Bacteria > Pseudomonadota > Gammaproteobacteria > Burkholderiales > Leeiaceae > Leeia. The sequence goes on along the minus strand of CBIHQA010000010.1, from coordinate 17,983 downwards.
CGCGCGCAGCTCGATACGTCGAATGCCCGACTCGGTCAGGCAGAAGCCGAGGCGGCACAGAGCCGTAACCAGGTGAGCTACACGGAACTGCGGGCGGATGCCGACGGCGTGGTGACCCAGTTCACGCTGGAAGTCGGGCAGGTGGTCGGTGCCGGTCAGCCGGTGGGATGGCTGAGTCAGCGGGGCGAACCGGAAGTTTCGGTCACTGTGCCGGAATCCAGCGTCGATGCGATCCGCAAGGCTGCGGGCTTTTCCGTGTCACTGTGGGCCGTGCCCGGCAAGACCTACAAGGGCGAGCTGCGTGAGCTGGCCCCTCAGGGGGATGTGCAGACCCGCACCTTCAATGCCCGCATCCGTATCCTGGAGGCCGATCCGGCGGTACGGCCCGGCATGACGGCACAGGTGGCGGTCGCGGAAGCCGGCGGCCAGCCGGTGCTTCGCCTGCCGATTGCCGCGTTGCTAGACAAGCAGAGTCAGCCCGTAGTGTGGACGCTGGATCGCCAGCACATGACGGTACACCGTGCGCCGGTGAAGATCGGCCGTCTGCTTGGCGATGAAGTGGAAGTCACCGCCGGCCTGCAATCGGGTCAGCAAGTCGTTGCCGCAGGCGCCCACCTGCTGCACGAGGGCCAGAAGGTCCGCCCGGCGGAAGGACTCTGAGATGAGCAGCCGCTTCAACCTGTCGGAATGGGCGCTGCGCCATCGCACCCTGGTGCTGTATTTCATCCTGGTGTTCATGCTGGCCGGGGTGTTCAGCTACACCAAGCTCGGGCAGAAGGAAGACCCGGACTTCACCTTCCGCCTGATGATAGTAAAGGTGCTGTGGCCGGGCGCCACCGCCGAGGACGTGCAGAACCAGGTACTCGACAAGATCGAGAAGAAGCTCCAGGAAACGCCCTACCTCAAGTACATCCGCTCCTATGCCAAGCCGGGCGAGGCGGTGACCTTCATCGAGGTGCGCGGGGATACGCCGCCCAAGGAAATCCCGGACATCTGGTACAAGGTGCGGCGCAACGTCGGTGACATCCGGCAAACGCTGCCGGCCGGGGTGGTCGGGCCGTTCTTCAATGATGAATTCGGCGACACCTACGGCAACATCTATGCGTTTACCGGCAACGGCTACAGCATGGCGGAGCTGCGCAAGTACGTGGACTTTGCCCGGCAGGAGCTGTTGCGCGTTCCCAATGTGAAGAAGGTGGACCTGATCGGTGTGCAGACGGAGCGGGTGACCCTCTCCTTCTCGCCGACCAAGCTGGCGGGACTCGGCCTGGACCCGCAATCGCTGGCCGCTCAACTCGCGCAGCAGAACGGCGTGGAGCCCGCGGGGTTCGTCGAATCCGGGTCGGACCGGCTCTACCTGCGGGTGACCGGTGAGTACGACACGCTGGAGAGCATCCGCAACACCCCGCTACGTGCGCAGGGCAAAGTGATCCGCTTGGGGGATGTGGCCACCGTGACGCGCGGCTACGAAACGCCGCAGCGCTTCGAATTCCGCTTCCAGGGCAAGCCCGGCATCGCGCTGGCAATCTCCATGGCCAAGGAAGGCGACGTGCTGAAGCTCGGCCATGACCTGGATGCCGGCATCGCGCAACTGAAACGCAGCCTGCCGCTGGGTGTCGATATCGAGCAGGTGTCGAACCAGCCGGAGGTGGTGAAACATTCGGTCGACGAATTCATGGAGTCACTGGGCGAGGCGATCGCCATCGTGCTGGCGGTCAGCTTCCTGAGTCTGGGGCTGCGGGTGGGTGTGGTGGTGGCGCTGTCCATCCCCCTGGTGCTGGCGATGACTTTCGTGGTGATGTACTTCGCCGGGATCGATCTGCAGCGCATCTCGCTGGGCGCGCTAATCATCGCGCTCGGCCTGCTGGTGGACGATGCGATCATCGCGGTGGAGATGATGGCGCTGAAGCTGGAACAGGGCTGGGACCGCGTCCGGGCGGCGACCTTCGCCTATACCGCCACCGCCTTCCCGATGCTGACCGGCACGCTGATCACGGTGGCGGGCTTCCTGCCGGTTGGGCTGGCCAAGTCCACCGCGGGTGAATACACCTTCTCGATCTTCGCGGTGGTGGCGATTGCCCTACTGCTGTCCTGGCTGGTGGCGGTGGTGTTTACGCCCTTCCTGGGCTACAAGCTGCTGCCAGAGCTGAAGCATCACGGCGAGGAGGTCGATGTCTATCAACGCCCCTTCTATCGTCGCTTCCGCTCACTGGTGACGTGGTGCCTGTCGCACCGGCGCATCGTGATCGGGGTGACGGTGATCGCTTTCCTGGCGGCCGGCGCCAGCTTCAAGCTCATCCAGAAGCAGTTCTTCCCGACCAGCAACCGGCCGGAGCTGATGGTCGACCTGTGGCTGCCGCAGGGCGCCACGCTGACGTCGACCAAGCAGGAAGTGCTGAAGCTGGAAGGCAAGCTGGCGAAGAATCCACACCTGCTCAACTACACCAGCTACGTCGGCTCCGGCAGCCCGCGCTTCTACCTGCCGCTCAACCAGGAGCAGGAGAACGCCAACTACGCGCAACTGGTGCTGATGAGCAAGGGCATGGAAGACCGCGAGGCGCTGCTCAACCAGCTGAATGACTGGTTTGCGAAGGACTTCCCGAATGTGCGCGGCCGGGTCACGCGGCTGGAGAATGGCCCGCCGGTGGGGTATCCGGTGCAGTTCCGGGTGATGGGGCCGAACCTCGACAAGGTGCGCAGCCTGGCCGAACAGGTGGCGACCATCATGCGGGCCAACCCGAACACGCGGAATGTCCATCTGGATGTGAACGAGAAGGCCCGCATCCTGAAGCTGGAGGTCGACCAGGACAAGGCGCGTGCGCTGGGCGTGTCGACGCAGGATCTGTCGCGCTCGCTCAACCTGATGCTGACCGGCGTGCCGCTGACGCAATTCCGCGAAGGGGATCAGACCATCGATGTGGTGGCACGACTGGATACGGCCACCCTGCCGAAGCTGTCGGGCATCGAAGACTTGCCGGTGCCGACCGGTAGCGGACAGGCCGTACCGCTGGGCCAGATCGCCAAGGTGCACGTCGCCTTCGAGGACAACACGCTGTGGCACCGCAATCGCACGCCTGTCATCACGGTGCGCTCCGATATCGCGGACGGCTGGCAGGCGCCGGAAATATCCGATCAGGTCGAGCCGAAGGTGCGCGCCCTGGAGAAGACCTTCCCGACCGGCTACCGCATCGAGCTGGGCGGCGCGAAGGAATCCAGTAGCGAGGCGGAGGATTCGATCAAGGCCGTAATGCCGCTGATGCTGTTCTGCGTGATGACGCTGCTGATGCTGCAACTGCACAGCTTCTCGCGGATGGCGATGGTGCTGCTGACCGCGCCGCTGGGGTTGATCGGTGTCGCGCTGGCGCTGCTGGTGTTCCGGCAACCATTCGGCTTCGTCGCCAATCTGGGGGTGATCGCGCTGGCCGGGATGATCATGCGTAACTCGGTGATTCTGGTGGACCAGATCGAACAGGATATCCGCGACGGCGCGCATCCCTGGCATGCGATCGTGGAAGCCACGGTACGCCGCTTCCGGCCGATCATGCTGACGGCGGCCGCCGCGATCCTCGGCATGATCCCGCTGGTGAAGAGCATTTTCTGGGGGCCGATGGCGGTGGCCATCATGGGCGGCCTGCTGGTGGCGACCGTGCTGACCCTGCTGTTCCTGCCGGCACTGTATGCGGCTTGGTTCAAGGTAAAACGGCCCGAGGACGGCCCCGGCCGGCTGACGTGAAGCTAGGTTTCGTAAATGTAATAAACCATCGCAAGTGCACCGGGATCGCCCGCGATCCCCTACACTCCGTGTCAACGAACGGGCCCTGTTGAAGCAAGGGGCTGCAAATGGCAAGTCAACGCAATTAGAGATCGAATTGACGGGCATTGCCCGTGATTCGGCGAAACATTGAGTTTTCGAAGAACGCGTTTTCTTTCGGAAACATCAACTAAATGTCGATGCAAAAGGAATCGTGATGAAGGTCCGCTTACCCGCCCTGCGCCACGGCATGCTGGCCGTGCTGCTCGCGTACTCCAGCGCCCAGGCCGCCGACCTGCTGGATCTCTACCGGCAGGCCCGGACCAGCGACCCGACCTACGCCGGCGCGGTCGCCAACTACCAGGCGACGCTGGAAGCCTACCCGCAAGCCCGTGCCGCGCTGCTGCCGCAAGTCGGGCTGTCGGCCGAAGCAGGGGCGAATTCGGTGGATTACACGCCTCGTCATTCCGACCTTTCCGGACCGTCGCGCTCCAATTCATACAACGATTACAGCGTGGCCGTGCAGGCCACCCAGTCCCTGTATAGCGGCGTGAAACGGGCCACGCTGGAACAGGGCAAGCTGACTGCGGATCTGGCGGAAGTCCAATTAAAAGGCGCGGAACAGAATCTGATGCTGCGCGTGTCGCAGGCCTATTTCGACGTACTGTCTGCAGAGGACACGCTGAGCTATATCCGTGCTCAGAAGGAAGCGACCACCCAACAATTGGCGCTCGCCAAGAAAAGCTTCGAAGTCGGTACGGCCACCATCACCGATACCCATGAGGCACAGGCCCGCTATGACCAGATTCTGGCCCAGGAGCTGGCAGCGGAAAACGCATTGGTCCTCAAGAACACGGCGCTCGCCCAACTGATCGGCAAACGGGTGGAGGGCGTCGCCCCGCTGAAGCTGCCCTTCCAGCCTTCGGCGGTGGAACCGTCTAACGTGGACACCTGGCTGACGGATGCCGAGCAAAAGAGCCTGGACGTGCAAGCGAAGCAACTGGCGAAAGACATCGCCGAACAGGATGTGGCCAAGGCGCGCGCGGCACACCAACCGACACTGGACCTGGTCGCCACGGTGGCGCGTAGCGGCGCCAGCGGCGGCACCAGCGGTGCCGCATCCGCCAACGACACCACGACCAAGAAGCTGATGCTGGAACTGAACGTCCCGTTGTATGCCGGTGGTGCGCTCAACTCCAAGTCCCGCGAATCGGTTGCCCGGGACGAGCTGGCCCGCCAGAACCTGGAAGCCTCCCGCCGTCAGGCCAACCAGGATGCACGCACGGCCTACCTGGGTATCACCAGCGGCTTGGCGCAAGTCAAGGCGCTGGAGCAGGCGCTGGTATCCGCCGAAACCGCGCTGAAGTCGACCCAGCTCGGTCAGGAGGTCGGTGTGCGGACCAACCTGGACGTGCTGAATGCGCAGCAGACGGTGTATTCGACGCAACGCGACCTGGCCTCGGCCCGCTACCAGTACGTGCTGAGCCTGCTGAAGTTGAAGTCGGTGGTCGGCTCACTGAGCGAAAACGACCTTGCGCAACTCAACAATCAATTGACGCACTGATTGCCTGATTCGTCCTGTTTTATCCTTGCGCCCCGCCCTGCCGGGGCGCAGTCGTTTTTGTTCATTTCCAACGTCATTTCCCGTCTCTCACTGACTCCGCAGTCGCTCCCACCGTGCAATCGCCCCGAAATACCTTAGAATGAGGTCAGCATGCCGGTCCACCGGCATACCGGGGAGAAGAAAACACAATGAGCACGCGTGCGCTGTGGCGGCGGGATTGGGTCGCCGGATTGGCGGTGGTCGTGATCCTCTGGCTGCTGTCCTGGGTGACCGGAGGCTGGCACGGGCTGGAGGGGCAAGCCTATGACCAGGGTCTGAAATTGGCGTCCCGTCCGGCATCGGACCAGGTCGCGGTCATCGCGATCGATGAGAAGAGCCTGCAGAACCTGGGCCGCTGGCCCTGGAGCCGCGATGTCCTGGCCCGCCTGCTCGATAAGCTGACGCCCGCCAAGCCCAAGGCGGTGGTGCAGACCGTCTTTTTATTCGAACCGCAGACCGATCCCGGTCTGGTCTACATCAACAAGCTGCTCGCCATCACCGGCAAGGCCACGCCCGCAGCGGCCGAAACGGCTGCCTCCGAACCCGCGCCTAGCGTAGACCCGACGCTGTCCCAGATCACCCAGGTTCTCAAGGAAGCCGAAAAGAACCTGAACGTGGACCGCAAGCTGGCGGATGCCACCGCGCGTGCCGGCAACGTGATCCTGCCGATGAATGTGGAACTGCCCCTGCCGGGTGACCCCATCGGCAAGCCTGACCCGCTGCCGGACTACCTGGACAAGTTCCTGCTCGGTCAGGTGGTACAGCGCGGCAATGAAGACTTCGTTCCGCACGCCAAACGTGCCACGCTGCCGCTTGAGGCACTGGGCCGCAAGGCAGGTGGGATTGGCTTTATCGCCTATGCCCCGGACAACGATGGGGTGGTTCGTCGCGAGCTGCTCTATGTGCGCTACGGTGACAACTTCCTGCCCTCGCTGTCGCTGGTGGCGGCGGCCCGGCAACTGAACCTGAACAACGGTGACATCGGCGTGACGGTCGGCGGCCCGGTGCAGCTCGGTTCGCTGGCGCTGCCGGGCGATCCGGCCGGGGCGGTGCGTCCGTTGTTCCAGTCCTCTCCATCTGCCTTCCCGGTCGATTCGTTCTTTGACGTACTGAACGGCACGGTGCCGGTGGAGAAATACAGCGGCAAGCTGGTCCTGATCGGCACCACCGCGGCGGGTCTGGGCGACCGACTGGTGACACCCGTCTCGGCGACCACCCCGCCGGTGATGGTAATGGCGAATTCCCTATCGGCGATGTTGCAAGGCCATTTCGTGGCCGAGCCGAGCTGGGGAGGCTGGGCCACGCTGGGCGCCGAGCTGCTGGTGGCGCTGTACCTGATCCTGTTGCTGCCGCGACTGTCAGCCGGCGTAAGCGGGGCAGTCAGCCTGGTGCTGCTGCTAATCCTGATCGGTGCTGAACTTGGCCTGCTGTCGCAACAACTGGTATGGATACAGTTGATCGAGCCGGCGATGTTGCTGTTGATCGGCCATATCCTGCTCACGACCCGCCGCTTCCTGTTCACCGAACGCGGCAAGGCCCGTGCGGACCTGGAGTCGGCGGAAAGCAACCGCATGCTGGGCCTGGCGTTCCAGAGCCAGGGACAGCTCGATCTCGCCTTCGACAAGTTCAAGAAGTGCCCGCTGGACGAAGGCATGATGGACGTGCTGTACACGCTGGCGCTGGATTTCGAGCGCAAGCGCCAGTTCAACAAGTCGCTGGCGGTGTTCCAGTACATGGCCGGCTTCGATCCGAAGTTCCGTGACCTGGGCGAGCGCCTGTCCCGCGCCAAGCAGATGTCGGAAACGGTCATCCTGGGTGGCAGTGGCGCCCATGGTGCCGCAGGCACGCTGATCACCGCCGGGGCGGAAAAGCCCATGCTCGGCCGCTACGTAGTGGAGAAGGAGCTCGGCAAGGGCGCCATGGGCGTGGTGTATTTCGGCCGCGACCCGAAGATCGGCCGCACCGTGGCAATCAAGACCATGGCGCTGTCTCAGGAGTTCGAGGCGGAGGAACTGGACGAAGCCCGCGCCCGCTTCTTCCGCGAGGCGGAAACGGCAGGCCGGCTGAACCACCCCAACATCGTCACCATCTACGACGCCGGCGAGGAACACGACCTGGCCTACATCGCGATGGAATTCCTCAAGGGACGTGATCTGGTGGATTCCGCCAAGCAAGGGCAGTTGCTGCCCTTGCCGCGCGCACTGTCCGTCGTGGCCCGCGTCGCCGATGCGCTGGGTTATGCCCACCAGCAAAGCGTGGTCCACCGCGACATCAAGCCCGCCAACATCATGTACGAGGGCGAAAGCGATACGGTGAAGGTCACCGACTTCGGCATCGCCCGCATCACCGATGCCAGCAAGACCAAGACCGGCATGGTGCTGGGCACGCCCAGCTACATGTCGCCCGAGCAGTTGTCCGGCAAGAAGATCGACGGCCGTTCCGACCTGTTCTCGCTCGGCGTCACCCTCTATCAGCTGGTGTCCGGCCACCTGCCTTTCGTGGGCGACTCGATGGCGGAACTGATGTTCCGCATCGCCAACGACCCGCCGCGCGACATCGCCCCGCTGGTGCCGGACCTGCCACGTTGCGTGCATGCGGTGCTGACCAAGGCGCTGCAAAAAGACATCGAAAAACGCTATCAGAACGGTGCAGAATTCGCCGAAGCCCTGCGCCAGTGTCTGACGGAGTGTGGCAATGCCTAAACGTGATTTATCAGAGGTACTGATCATGACCGGGGCCACCGACCCCGGCATGGTGCGCGAGCACAACGAAGACGACTACACGATGGACCCGTCGCTGGGGCTTGCGGTCCTGGCCGACGGCATGGGGGGCTACAACGCGGGGGAAGTCGCCAGCCGCATCGCCACCACCCATATCAGCACCCGCATGAAGCAGAAGCTGGAGCAGAACGACCCGGGCAAGCGCGATGGCATCGGCGGCCCGCCGCTGGCGCACCGGTTGCTGCGCGAGACGGTGGCCGAGGCCAACCGCGAGATATTCGAAACCGCGCAGCGCCAGCCGCAATGCGCCGGCATGGGCACCACGCTGGTGGTGGCCCTGTTCTACGACAACCAGCTCACCGTGGCCCACATCGGCGACTCCCGCCTGTACCGGCTGCGGGACGGGCAGCTTGAAACCCTGACCAGCGACCATTCGCTGCTGCAAGAGCAGCTGAACGCCGGCCTGATCACCCCGGCCGAGGCGAAGAACGCCCACTACAAAAACCTGGTCACCCGCGCCCTCGGCGTGGATGAAACCGTGGAAGCGGAGCTGAACGACTATCCGGTGCAGCCGGGCGACGTCTACCTGCTGTGCTCCGACGGACTGAACGACATGTTGCCTGACGAAGACATCGGTGACGCGCTGGGCATGCTTGCAGCCAATCTGCCGCTGGCGGCGCAGCAACTGGTGCAGATGGCCAACGACGCCGGCGGGCGCGACAATGTGACCGCCGCCCTGGTTTCGGTGAAGGCCGCCTTCCCGGCCAAGCGCCGGCTGGGCTGGCTGTCGAACCGCTGATTCGAACCGATAACAGCCTGACCCGGTGATGTTTTCGAAAGCAAAGGCACCTTTCGAAAATCGCTTTTCCGTCGAATCGCGGGCACAGTCCGCCAATTCGATCAGCCAACCGATCTTTATTTTCCGTTTTTTCCCCCTTTCTTCCGAAAGGGCTAATACGAGCTTGCACGAGGAAAGACCATGCCCAAGCTGATCCTGAGCCTCGACGGCAATGTCCTGAAGGACATGCCCTTGACGGCGGAACACGTGCGCATCGGCCGCAAACCGCACAACGACATCCAGATCGAGAACCTGGCGGTGAGCGGCGAACACGCTGCGCTGCACCGGATCGAAGACGCGTACTACGTCGAGGACCTGGCCAGCACCAACGGAACGCTGGTGAACGGCGTGCCGATCCAGAAGCACTTCCTGAAGCCCGGCGACGTGATCGAGATCGGCAAGCACCGGCTGACCTATGTCACTGAAGGGCCGGCCAAACCGCTCGCAGCAGCTGGCGCGGACTTCGAAAAGACCATGATCATCCGCCCGGGTGCCAAGCCCGCTGGCGACGCCACCATTCCGCCGCGGCCCGCTGCACCGATGCCGCCGCCCCAACCTGCCGTCGCACCGGCACCGGCCGCTGCACCCGCCATGGGGCCGCTGGGCATGATCGAAGTGATGAGCGGCGGCAACGCCGGCAAGACGCTGGAACTCACCAAGAATCTGGTCACCCTCGGCAAGCCGGGCGTGCAGGTGGCAGTGATCAGCCGCCGCCCACAGGGCTACTTTGTCGCCCACGTGGAAGGCGCCACGACCCCCACGGTCAACGGAGAGGAAATCGGTACGCAAACCCGTCCGCTGGTGCCTGGCGACCAGATCGAGATCGCCGGCATCCTGATGCGCTTCTCCCTTCGCGGCTAAACCGGTCATGAACTGCGGCGATCCCTCATGCTGACCCTGCTCAAGAAGCAGCGCTGGCTGCTGCTCGCTAGCCTCGCCATCCTGATCGCGCTGCTGATGCACGTGACGGCTGCGCCCGGCCAGGTGACGCCGCTGACCGGCCTGGATCACGCGCTGTACGACCTGAGGCTGCGGACCACCATGCCGGGTGGGGTCGACCCGCGCATCGTGATCCTCGACATCGACGAAAAGACGCTCCAGCACGAAGGTCGCTGGCCCTGGAGCCGGGACAAGCTGGCCCGGCTGATGGACCTGCTGTTCGACCGTTACCACGTGAAAGCAGTCGGCTTCGACGTAGTGTTCGCCGAGCCGGACAACAGCTCGCCCCTGCCCGCCTTGCGGTCGTTGGCCAACGGCTCGATGAAGGACAATGCGGCCTTCCGCAGTCAGGTAGATACGCTGGCGCCACAGCTCGATTACGACGCCCGTTTCGCCGCCAGCCTGAAGGGCCGCCCCATCGTATTGGGCTACTACCTATCGATCGACAAGCGCCTGCATGTTGGCCAGCTACCTTCGCCGGTGCTGGATACCGCTGCAATTCCACCGTCTGAACTACTGACCGCCCGCCGTTCCGAAGGCTATGGCGCCAACCTGCCCATCCTGCAAAAAGCGGCCCGCAGTGCCGGGCACTTTGTGCCGGCCGTGGACGAGGACGGTGTAACCCGTCGCGTGACCATGCTGCAACGGTATGGCAATGCTTACTATGAGCCGCTGTCGCTGGCGCTATACCGGGTCGTGGCAGGCATGCCACCGGTCGCCGCCGTGGTGCCACAACAGGCTGGCAACTACCGCGAGGTGGAGTTCCTGCAGGTCGGGCCGACTCAGATCCCGGTCGACGACAGTCTGTCTGCCCTGGTGCCTTTCCACGGTGGTCCCGGCAGCTTCCGCTATCTGCCGATTACCGACGTCCTGCAACAGCAGCTGCCCGCCTCCGCGTTGGAAGGCAAGATCGCCATCGTCGGGACCACCGCCCCTGGGCTGATGGACTTGCGGGTGGCGCCGGTTGCCAGCGTCTATCCAGGGGTGGAGATCCACGCCAACCTGCTGGCCGGCATGCTGGATAACGCCATCCCGGCACGGCCCACCTACCTGATCGGTGGCGAGGCGCTACTACTGATCGTACTGACGCTGGTTCTGCTGCCACTGCTGTGGCGAAGCTCCCCGTTCTGGCAGACCGCCATCTGTGCGATCGCCCTGCTGCTGCTGGTCGCCGGCGACCTGGCCCTATGGCGCTATCAGCACCTGGATTTGCGTGTCGGCGCAAGCCTGGTGCTGGTGGTCCTGCTGTTCACCCTGCACATGACCTGGGGCTACTTCTTCGAAGCGCGCCGCAAGCGGCAGCTGACTGGCCTATTCGGCCAGTATGTGCCGCCGGAACTGGTGCAGAAGATGAGCGAGGACCCGGAAAAGTACACGATGGACGGCCAGAGCCGCGAACTGACGGTGCTGTTCTCCGACGTGCGCGGCTTCACCTCGTTGTCTGAGAGCATGGATCCGAAGCAACTCACCACGCTGATGAACGAGTTCCTGACCGGGCTTTCGGAGGTCATCCGCCAGAAGCACCTCGGCACCATCGACAAGTACATCGGCGATTGCGTGATGGCCTTCTGGGGCGCCCCGGTGTGGGACCCGGACCATGCGGTGCGGGCCGTCGGCGCCGCGCTCGACATGCATGTGGCCATGGCCGCGCTGGCGCCGAAGCTGGCCGAGCGTGGCCTGCCGCCACTCAACATCGGTGTGGGCGTGAACAGCGGCCGCATGACGGTGGGGGACATGGGCTCGCAATACCGCATGGCCTACACCGTGATGGGCGACTCGGTGAACACCGCCTCGCGCCTGGAAGCACTGACCCGCCGCTATGGCGTCGGCGTGATCGTCGGGGAACTGACGCGCGACGACTCGCGCGATGCCTTCCTGTACCGCGAACTCGACAAGGTGCGGCCAAAGGGCAAGAGCTTGCCGCTCACCATCTTCGAGCCGATCTGCCGCAGCCAGGATGCGACTCCGGAGCTGAAGCAGCGCGTCCAGCTGTTCCACCAAGCCCTGCGCTACTACCGCGAGCGCAACTGGGACATGGCGGAAATTCAGCTGCTGAACCTGCAGAAACAGGACCCGGAAACCGAGCTTTACCAGGTCTACCTGGACCGTATCGCAGCCTTCCGGCAGGAGCCGCCGCCGGATGACTGGGACGGTGTCTACACTTTGGAAAGCAAGTAACAGGACGAAGGGCGACCCTCGACGATGGAAATCCGTACCCTCGGCTGTAGTGGCGGCATCGGCGGCGGCCTGCGCACGACGTCCTTCTTGGTCGACCATCGGGTATTGATCGACGCCGGCACCGGGGTCGGCGACCTCAGCCTGGCGGAACTGGCGCTGATCGACCACCTGTTCCTGACGCACGTCCACCTGGACCACATCGCCATGCTGCCGCTGATGCTGGATTCGGTCGGCGCGATGCGCAGCAAGCCGCTGGTCGTCCATGCGGAACAGGAAAGCATCGACATCCTCCGCCGCCATATCTTCAATTGGCTGATCTGGCCGGACTTCAGCGAGATCCCCAACAAGAAGCACCCCTTCCTGATCTTTGAGCCGCTGACGCTGGGCAAGAAACACGTTCTCGGCGGCGGCCTCGAAATTACCGCCCTGCCCGCCCGGCATACCGTGCCCGCTGTCGGGTATCACGTCCGTGGGCCGCATGGCAGCTGGGCATTCAGTGGCGACACCGGCGGCCAGTGCCCGGAATTCTGGCAAGCGATCAATGCGATCGAAGACCTCCGCTACCTGGTGATCGAAACCGCCTTCTGCAACCGGGAGCGTCCCTTGGCCGAACTATCCCGCCACCTGTGCCCGGACATGCTAGCCGAAGAACTGGGTGCCCTGCGGCGGCCGGCCGAGATCTATATCACCCATTTGAAACCCGGCGAGCTGGAACTCACCATGCGGGAGGTCGAGCACGTCGCCACCGAATGGTTGCCCCGCATGCTGCAAAACGATCATTCCTTCAGCGTGTAGGAGGCCCTGCCATGTCCACGCCCGCCTCTCGACAGCCCACCGCCGACCAGCTGACCCGCCTGCATCCCTTGCACAGCCTGTCTGAGCTGCGTAGGCGGGAGCTTGCTGCACTGTGCTTCCTGGAAACCGTGCCCGCCGGCCAGGACCCGTTCCGCATGCGTGCGGCCGACAGCCACATCGCCTATCTGCTAGAGGGTGAACTGTCCGTGCGCTACGGTGCCGCCGACGTGCGCCAGTTCCACGGCAAGCCGGAAGGCCTGCTCTACCCGCTGCCGACCCGCCCGGCGGTCACCTCGGCGCAGGCGCTGTCGGATGCCACGCTGCTGCGGATCGACCGCGACCTGCTGGACATCCTGCTGACCTGGGACCAGCTCACCGCCAGCCTGTCGCACGACGTGGCCGTTCCCGCTCACTCCACGACGCCGGTCCCCAACCTGCGCTTCAAGGTGCTGGCGGAACTGTCCGCCACACAACTGGAAGAGCTGATCGAACACCTCGAGCGGGTCGAACGTCCGGCCGGCACGGTGCTGATCCGCGAGGGCGAACCGGGCGACTATTACTACCTGCTGGAAAGCGGTGCCGCCCGCGTCACCCGGCAGGTCGGCGGAGAAGACCAGGTCCTGGCAACCTTCGGCCCCGGCGGTGCCTTTGGCGAAGAAGCACTGGTTACGGACAACCCGCGCAACGCCACCGTCACCCTGACCCGCGACAGCGTGCTGCATCGCCTGGCCAAACGCGACTTCCAGAAGTTGCTCAAGGCCCCGCTGCTGCACATGCTGCCACCGTCCGAAGCCGCACATCGGGCCGCCGTCGGCGCCGTCTGGGTGGACGTGCGTTACCCGAGCGAGTACCAGTACGACCGCCTGCCCGGTGCCTTCAACATGCCGCTGAATGAAATCCGCAACGCGGTCGGCGTGCTGTCCCGCGACCGCGATTATCTGTGTTACTGCGAAAGCGGCCGCCGCGCGGCCGCCGCCGCCTTCCTGCTGTCCCAGCATGGCTACCGCGCCTTTGCGCTGGCCGGCGGGCTGCGCCAGGTCGCCGACCTGGGCATCCTTACTCCGCAACACGAGACACCATGAACCAACCCGCATCGCTTGGCGCCACGCAAGCCGTTGATATCCGGGAACGGCTGGCCTTCCATCGCAACCTGCAGACGCTGGTCAACAAGATCCACGCGACGCAGAACCTCGACGAGCTGATGGTCGAGCTCTCGCCCCTGCTCTGCGAACACCTGGCGGCCGACCGGCTGACCATCTATGTGGTCGGCGAGGACAAGAACTCCATCGTCTCCAAGGTGAAGACCGGGCTGAACTCCTTCAAGGACATCCGCCTGCCGCTGAACGAGCGCAGCATCGCCGGTTATTGCGCGCTGAACAAGCAGCGCCTGAACGTCGCCGACGTCTACGACGAGGCCGAACTGGCCCGCTACAACCCAGAGCTGAAGTTCCTGTCCGAGGTCGACAAGCGTACCGGCTACCGCACCAAGCAGATGCTGGTGGTGCCCATCGTGGACGACCGCGACAACAGCCTGGTCGGCGTGTTGCAGCTGATCAACAACAAGCGTGACGAGCCCTTCTCCGTGCTGGTCCTGGAAGGGGCGATCGAAATCAGCAAGACGCTGGCCGTGGCGTTGAAGCAACGCCAGCCGGGCGGCGCCTTCGTGCCCAAGTCCAAGTACGACCACCTGGTACTGCTAGGCGTGCTGTCCGGGCCGGAGCTCGAACTGGCCGGCCGCTCTGCCCGCCGCAAGCAATTACCGCTGGAAGAAGTGCTGATCAGTGAATTCCAGGTACCGCGCGAGCAGATCGGCGAGGCGCTATCCCGCTTCTTCCAGGCGACCTACCTGCCGTTCAAGGCCGACCGGCTCAAGCCGATTGACCTGCTGCGCAACCTCAAGCGCGACTTCGTCGAGAAGAACCGGTGGCTGCCAGTCGAGGACAACAAGGACGGCATCCTGGTGCTGGCCACCGACCCGGAATACGTGAAGAGCGCCCGCCTGCCGCAGCAACTGTTCCCGGCGGCCAAGGGCTTTCAGTTCGCGGTGACCACCGAGCGGGAATTCGACCAGACGGTGGAATCCTTCTACGGCGGTGTCGGCGACAGCACCTCCATCACCGAGATGCTGTCCGACATGGAGGACAGCGAAGCGGATGCCCCGTCGGCCGAGGAAATCAGCGCCGCGCAGGACAACGAGCTGGTCAAGCTGGTCAACAAGGTGATCATCGACGCCTACAACATGGGTGCGTCGGACATCCACATCGAGCCCTACGCCGGCAAGAACAAGACCGAGATCCGCTTCCGCCGCGACGGTTCGCTGATGAACTACATCGAGGTGCCCGCCAGCTACCGCGACCCGCTGGTCACGCGGCTGAAGATCATGTGCGACCTCGACATCTCCGAGCGCCGCAAGCCGCAGGACGGCAAGATCAAGTTCAAGAAGTTCGGCCCGCTGGACATCGAGCTGCGGGTCGCCACGGTCCCGACCGCCGGTGGCCTGGAAGACATCGTGATGCGGATCCTGGCGGCCGGCGAACCGATTCCGGTCGACAAGCTGGGGTTGTCGGACCGCAATCGCGAGGCGCTGCTGTCAGTCATCAGCAAGCCGTACGGCCTGTTCTTCGTCTGCGGCCCGACCGGTTCGGGCAAGACCACCACGCTGCATTCGGTGCTCAAGCACCTCAACACGCCGGAAACCAAGATCTGGACCGCCGAAGACCCGGTGGAAATCACCCAGAAGGGCCTGCGCCAGGTACAGATGAACCCCAAGGCAGGGCTCACCTTCGCCACCGCGATGAAATCCTTCCTGCGTGCCGACCCGGACGTGATCATGGTCGGCGAAATGCGCGACCAGGACACCACCCGCATCGGCATCGAAGCCTCGCTGACCGGCCACCTGGTGCTGGCGACGCTGCACACCAATAGCGCGCCGGAATCCATCATCCGCCTGCTCGACATGGGCATGGACCCGTTCAACTTCTCAGACGCGCTGCTCGGCATCCTCGCCCAGCGTCTGGCCAAGCGGCTGTGCACCAGCTGCCGTGAAGCCTACGTGCCGGATGCCCGCGAACTGGACCATCTGCTCGACGAATACTGCGAAGAGCTGCGCGGCACCGACGAATTCGCCCGCAACCCGACCGCCGCCCGCCAGGCCGTGCTGGACGATTGGCAGAAGCGCTTCGGCAAGGACGGAAAGCTGACCATGCACCGCGCCAAGGGTTGCGAGAAGTGCATGAACACCGGCTACAAGGGCCGCCTGGGGCTGCATGAACTGCTGGTCGGAACCGATCAGCTGAAGAAGGCCATCCAGGAGCGCTCCCGGGTAGCCGAGCTGTTCCGTATCGCCTTGAATGAGGGTATGCGGACGCTGAAGCAGGACGGTATCGAAAAGGTGTTGCAAGGCCATACTGACATCGCGCAGGTACGGGCGGTCTGTATCAAGTAGGACTCCTGTTTTCGAAAGGCATGGCACCTTTCGAAAACCGCATTTTCCGTCGAATCGCGGGCAAAGCCTGTCGATTCAACGAACCAACTGCGCTTGTTTGCAGTTTTTCGTCCTTTCTTCCGAAAGGACTAGTAGCAAGAATGACCGCAGACCACCCTGCGGAAGGGAGAACCATAATGGGCACCTGGGACGAAGATATCCTGGCCCGCCTCGACGCGCTGACGGCCATTGGCCGCGACCTGTCCCGAGAACAGGACCTCAGCCGGCTGCTCGAACGGATCCTGCTCGCCTCCAAGGATTTCGCACATGCGGACGGCGGCACGCTATACCGGTTGCGCGACGGCGCGCTCTACTTCGAAGCGCTGCGCAACGACACGCTCGGCTTCGCGATGGGCGGTACTACCGGCACCAGCATCAACTTCCCGCCAGTGCCGACCCGGCTGGAGGATGGCAGTCCCAACCACCGCAACGTGGTGAGCCATGCCGCCCTGACCGGCGACACCATCAACATCGCGGACGCCTACGATATCGCCGGGTTCGACTTTTCCGGCACCCGTGCCTTCGACGCCCGTACCGGTTACCACAGCAAGTCCTTCCTCACCGTGCCGATGAAGAATCACGACGGCGAGGTAATCGGCGTGCTGCAGCTGATCAACGCCAAGCAAGCGGATGGCACTGTGCGCGCCTTTGAGGACGCCGATCAGCGGCTGGTCGAATCGCTGGCGTCGCAAGCGGCAATCGTATTGACCAACCGGCAACTGATCGCCCAACTGGAAACCCTGTTCGAAGCCCTAATCAACCTGATCAACACCGCCATCGACGAAAAATCGCCCTACACCGGAGGCCACTGCGAACGGGTGCCGGCGCTGACCATGATGCTGGCCGAAGCCGCCAGCCAGGTGGACTACGGCCCACTGCGCGACTTCGTGATGAGTGACCAGGACCGCTACGAACTGAAGATCGCCGGCCTGCTGCACGACTGCGGCAAGATCACCACACCGGTCCACGTGGTCGACAAGGCCACCAAGCTGGAAACCATCTTCGACCGTATTCACCTGATCGACACGCGCTTCGAAGTGCTGTTCCGGGATGCCGAGATCGCCCGCCTGAAGGGCGAGCTGACAGAAGAAACCTACGCCGAACGCATCGCCCGCCTGGAAAACGACCGCGAAGTACTGCGCGTCACCAACATCGGCGGCGAATTCCTGGACGACGCGGTAATGGCGGAAATCCAGCGCATCGCCGACTACCGCTGGACGACGCACGACGGCGAGGAGCAGAGCTTCCTGTCGCCCGACGAACGCGACAACCTCTGCATCCGCCGCGGCACGCTGAACGCCCAGGAACGCGAGATCATCAACCATCACATCGTGATGACCATCCGGCTGCTCGAAGCCCTGCCCTGGCCCAAGCACCTGACCAGCGTGCCGGAATACGCCGGCGGCCACCACGAACGCATGGACGGCAAGGGCTACCCGCGCGGCCTGAAGCGGGAACAGATGAGCGTACAGGCCCGGGTGATGGGCATCGCCGACATCTTCGAAGCCCTGACGGCACGTGATCGCCCCTACAAACCGGGCAAGACGCTGACCGAAGCGCTGACCATCCTCGGCAGGATGAAACTCGACAATCACGTCGACCCCGATCTGTTCGAGATCTTCATCCGCGAGAAGGTCTATCTGAAATACGCCGAGCAGTTCCTGGAGACGGACCT
>CBIHQA010000009.1:0-21202 GCA_966211475.1 uncultured Neisseriales bacterium | reverse complement strand
CGGACGCCGGCCGCGTCGGCCCGTAGCGAAGGCAGCGGCGACACGCCCAGTACGCTGCGGGCACTGGCCCGGCTACGGAACAGGCCCAGTCGCAGCTCGCTCGATAGATCCGGTTGCACACCCAGATCGACCTCCGCCAGCGTCTCGCGTGCCCGGTATTCCGCCACGGCGGCATCGTCCACATAGAGATCACGCAGCCATTGGCGCCAGCTCAGGCTGGGTGCGATGAACCAGCGTCGCGCGCGGTCGATCGGCTGATAGAACTCGGTGGACAGGCGCTGGTCGCGGCCGATCTGCGCCTCGGACAACCATTCGCCGCCGCGCTCGTTCAGCCAGGTGCGGTGGTAGGCGGCGCGCAGGTTGAAGCTGGAGCTGCGCTCGAAATCGCTTTGCAGGTACAGCCCGAAGCGCAGGTAGTCCGGCCCCCAGCTCTTCTCCACCGGCCAGATGTCCAGGCGGTTGTGGCCGTCGATGCGGCGGATGTCGTAGTCCACCCGCTCATAGTCGCCGGTGGCGTAGACACGCAGCAGGTCGTCGCTAAGGCGGTCCTGGTCCAGCGGTTGGCCGAGGGGGACGGAAAGTTGGCGCTGCACCCCGTCCGGATTGGTACGGTCCAGGCCGGCGATGCGAATTTCATCAAGCCGAGGCGCCTCGCCGGCCGGTACCCGCATGCGGGTCTGCCAAGCGGCGTAGGCGGCCGGGGGCAATGCATACTGTTTGAGCGTATCGGCGACGGCCAACGCGGCCTTGCGGCCCGCCTCGATCGCCTCGGCCTGGCGGTCGAAATCGGTGTTGGCGATGGGAATCTCGGGCCGCAGCAGCACGTCGTCGTGGCGTAGCGTGGCCAGCTGAGCGGCGACATTCTGCCCGATCAGGATGCCGATCATCTGGTTGGTGACCGCCAGCGGCGAGGTCAGCGAGGCTTCCGGCGACAGCGGCGTGCCGACGTCGACGGCGATCACGACATCGGCACAGGTATCCCGGGCCACGTCGATCGGCAGGTTGTCGGTCAGGCCGCCATCGACCAGTTGCCGCCCCCCCTGCGCACCAGGGGACACGGCACCAGGCACCGACATGCTGGAGCGGACCGCGGCGGCGAGGCTACCGTCCTTGAACACCACCCGCTCGCCGGTGACTAGGTCGGTGGCCACAGCCCGGAACGGCATCGGCAAGCTGGAAATCTCGCGGTCCTCGACCGTGTCGGAGGTCAGCCGATTCATCAGCGTGTCGAGCTTCTGCCCGGTGATGACGCCACGGGCGATCTCGATGTGACCGTCTTTCAGCCCCAATTCCAGGCCGGGCAGGTAACGCTGGTCGATCTGCTTGCGGCGCGGCGGCACGTAGTCGCGCGGGGTACGGTCGGTGAATACGTCATCCCAGTCGATATCCTGCACCCGCTGCCGCATGGTGCGGGGCGACACGCCGCCCGCGTAGGCACCACCGACAATGGCGCCCATGCTGGTGCCGGCGATGCAGTCGACCGGCACGCGTAATTCCTCCAGCACTTCCAGCACCCCAATGTGCGCGGCGCCCCGCGCCCCGCCGCCGGACAGGGCGAGGCCAATGCGTGGCGGTGCTGCCAGGGCGGCGAGCGAGCTTGCCGCCAGCAAGCCCGCGATCAGGGAACGGTAGCCGGTTCGCCGCAAGCGGCCTCCATCGGAATCGGGCGACGGCATGGGATCGGAACGCGGCGGAATCAGGTCTTCTTGGCGGAAGCCGGTTTGGCCGCGGCAGGCTTCTTGGCCGGCTTGGCAGCCGGCTTCGCAGGCGTCTTGGCCGCTGGCTTGCCGGCGTTGTTGTCCAGCCAGGCGGCGACCTTCTTGGGATCGGCCTCGCCATTGACGTCGACGATGATCAGCTTGCCGTAGCCCTGGCCCATGTCGTTGCGGGGGTCAAACATCGCGCCGAGGATAGTGAGCTTTTTCAGTTTGACGTCGACGGCGTAGATGTCGCCGGCTGCCTTGACCTGGTTGTGCACGTTGAGCACCGCGTTCTGCACCTGGTCCAGCTTCTTGTCCAGCCGCAGTGATTCCAGCTCGCGACGCAGCGGGCGTGCTTCGTTACTGAAGTCGCCCATTGCCATCTTTACCGCACTGCATGCGGTGTGGCCAACGAAGATCAGCAGCGGCGTGCGCAGCTTGTGCACGCCGTAGTCGATCGAGCCCGCATTGGTCGACCACTGGTTACCAAGGTTGCGTACCACATAGAGGTCGCCTTCCGGCGTACCGTCGAGTGCGGGGGACTGGATCTGCGAATCCGAGCAGGTGACCACGGTAGCACGCGGATACTGGCCGTCCATCACCGGCCGATAGAAGTCGGCGCCGTGGGTCTTCATCCAGGCTGCGTTGTCGTCCAGCAGGTTGCGGACGATGCCGCGCAGCTGCGCATCTTCGGATTGGCCGGTATTGCCCTGGGCCACGACCGGAGGCGGCGGAGGCGCAACAACGCTGGCCGGCGCCTCGGCCGTCTTGGCGCCCAGTTTCGCCGGTGTCTTGGTCGTGGGCTTGGCGGCCGGTTTCGCCGGGGTGGTCCCCTCGGCGGGCGGTGCCGAGACCGGGACATTGATCTTGCAGCCGATGTTGAAGGTGCGCTCGGCCAGCGACCCCGGCACCACCGGGGTGCCCTGCTCCTCGGCGCTCAGGCGCCGCATCTCCACGTCGCCCAGGTCGTAGTAGATGGTCAGCTGCGGCGCGACGGTGCGCTTGTCGCAGGCGTACTGCTGCAACTGCGTCATCGACTTGAAGTAGAAATCGCCCGGCGTGGCGACTTCCGGCCGCACATAGGTCTGCCGCACCCACAGCTTGGCAACCATGCCACGCGTTTCCAGCGTCGCCTCGTCGACCTGCAGCGCCATGCGGCTGTCGCGGTAGATGGTCCGCCAGGCCGCCTGCGCCGGCAGCACCGACGCCAGCAGCAGTACTGCGAGAAGCAGCCGCCTCACCGATGCACACTCGCCATCAGCGCGCCGAAACCGACGAACACACCGCCGCTGGTGCGGTTGAACCAACGCACGGTACGCGGCTTACCCAGCCAGGGAGAGATACGGATGCCACCCACGGCGTAGACCAGCTGCCAGCTGAATTCGACCAGCACGAAGGTAGTACCCAGCACCAGCAACTGCATGGCCTTGGGCGCGGACAGGTCGATGAATTGGGGGAACAAGGCGCCGAAGAACAGGATGGCCTTGGGGTTGCTGCTGGCGATCAAGAAACCTTGGCGGAACAAGGCCAGGGGCCGTGCCTGCAAGGAGGTGCCATCGCTGGCCCGGAACTGCGCCGGGTCAGCCGGCGCACGCCAGCACTTCACCCCCAGGTAGATCAGGTAGGCCGCGCCGATCCAGCGCAGGATGGTGAACAGATGCTCGGAAGCCGCCAGGATGGCCGACAGACCACCGGCCGAAATCCCCATCAGGATCACCAGCGCCGTCATGCAGCCCGCCATCGTAATCAGCGCCGACCGCATGCCATGCCGGATGCTAGTCGTCATCACCAGCAACATGTTCGGCCCCGGCGTCGCCGAAACGAGAAAGACCGTGGTCAGATAGACCCAGAACAATTGCCAGCTCATGCGACGCCTCCAGACAGGGACCCGAGCGTCATTCTAGCGGAAGCCGGCGTCAGGCATAACCGGGGAACACCGCAATGACCGCACCCCGGTACCCGACTTCAAGCGAATCACACCATACCGTCAATCGACAACGTAGGCGCTGAAAGCGGCCAGCGGGTTTTCTACCCGTCCTCCCCGGCCGCCGGTGGCGTCCGGGCTACAACGCTTGGCATCCATTGCAGGACCAGCAACGAATAGGCGAAACCAAGCGCACCGCCCAAAACAACAACGCCGAACCCACGCCCCCCCCCCAACACACCCCCGCCGGGTCGAACCCGCCGTTGTTGTTGGACCGAAGTCCGGAGAGCAAACGCTTCGAGCGAAGCGAGGTTCCCCGCCCATGGGGCGGGGGCGGAGGGGGCGGGGTGCAATCAGAGAGGCTGCCGCACACCACAACCGTCCGAATCAGCCCGGCTTTGCCGGGCGCCCACTCTCCGAAACAACCTCAGCTAACGCCAAGCAGCCTCAGAACGACTTCACCATGTCCTCGACCACCTTCTTCGCGTCGCCGAACACCATCATGGTCTTGTCCATGTAGAACAGGTCGTTGTCGAGGCCGGCGTAACCCGCCGCCATCGACCGCTTGACCACCATCACGGTGCGCGCCTTATGCGCTTCCAGGATCGGCATGCCGTAGATCGGGCTGCTCGGGTCGGACTTCGCCGCCGGGTTCACCACGTCGTTGGCACCGATCACCAGCACCACGTCGGTGGTGGAGAAGTCGTTGTTGATCTCCTCCATTTCCAGCACCTGGTCGTACGGCACTTCGGCTTCGGCCAGCAGCACGTTCATATGGCCTGGCATGCGGCCCGCCACCGGGTGGATCGCGTAGCGGACCTTCACGCCTTCGTGGGTCAGCTTCTCGGCCAGCTCCTGCAGCGCATGCTGCGCGCGGGCCACCGCCAGGCCGTAGCCAGGAACGATCACCACGCTGTCGGCGTTCTTCATCATGAACAGCGCGTCTTCCGGGCTGCCGGACTTGTAGTTCTTCGGCCCGGAAGCGCCAGCCGGCCCGGCCGCCACTTCAGCACCGAAGCCGCCCAGCAGCACGTTGACGATGGAACGGTTCATCGCCTTGCACATGATGTAGGACAGAATCGCACCCGACGACCCCACCAGCGCACCGGCGATGATCAGCACGCTGTTGCCCAGCGTGAAGCCGATGCCCGCTGCCGCCCAGCCGGAGTAGCTGTTGAGCATGGACACCACCACCGGCATGTCGGCGCCACCGATCGGCACGATCAGCAGCACGCCCAGCGCCAGCGCGATGGCCGTCATCATCAGGAAGGCGGCCTGGCTGTGGGTGGCGTAGTAGGCGATACCGAAGCCGACCATGGCGATTGCCAGCAGCAGGTTCAGCAGATGCTGACCGCCGAACGCGATCGGCTTGCTGCCGAACTTGCCGGACAATTTGCCGTAGGCCACCACCGAGGCGGTGAAGGTAATCGCGCCGATGAAGGCGCCGATGAACAGCTCGACGCGTTGCGCACCGGTGTGCTCCTGGCCGGTGTGGTAGATCGCGGCGATGGCGATCAGCACCGCGGACAGGCCCACCAGCGAGTGCATGGCGGCCACCAGTTCCGGCATCTGCGTCATCTGGACACGCTTGGCGAGCGTGGCACCGATGCCGCCGCCGACCACGATGGCGCCCAGCAGCAGCGCCCAGACCGGCTTGTCCATGATGGTCAGCGTGGTGACCACGGCGATCAGCATGCCGATCACACCCAGCGCGTTACCACGGCGGGCGCTGACCGGCGACGACAGGCCCTTCAGCGACAGAATGAAGCAGACGGAAGCAACCAGGTAAAGCAGTGCAGTCACGTTCGACATCACTTGGCCTCCTGCTTGCGTTCTTTCTTCTTGAACATCTCCAGCATGCGCTGGGACACCAGGAAGCCACCGAAGATATTGATGCTGGCCAGCAGCACCGCCAGTGCGCCCAGCACGCTGGTCAGCGTGATGTGCTGGTCATTGATGTCGACCACCTGCAGCAGCGCACCGACCACGATGATGCCGGAGATGGCGTTGGTTACCGACATCAGCGGCGTGTGCAGCGCCGGGGTGACGTTCCAGACGACGTGGTAGCCCACGAACACGGCCAGCACAAAGACCGTGAGATTGACGATCAGCGGATCCATGTGAGTTCTCCCTTAGGTATGCAGACCGAAGCGGACCTGCCCGTCGGCCACGACCAGCGTCGCCTTGACGAGTTCATCCTCCGGATCGAGCGTCAGCGTGCCCTTGTCCAGCATCGGTTGGATAAAGTTGAGCAGGTTCTTGGCGTACAGCGCGGACGCGTCCGCCGCCACCCTGCCCGGGAGATTCAGTTGGCCGACGATGATCACGCCGTTGCCGGTGAGGATGTTCTCGCCGGACTGTGTGCCTTCGACGTTGCCGCCCTGCTCGGCCGCCAGATCGACGATCACCGAACCCGGCCGCATCGCGGCGACCGTGGCCGCGCGGACCAGCACCGGTGCCTGCTTGCCCGGGATCAGCGCGGTGGTGATCACGATGTCGGCCGCCTTGGCGCGCTCATGGATCAGCTCGGCCTGCTTGGCCTTGTATTCGTCGGACATTTCCTTGGCGTAGCCACCGGCTGCGTCACCGGCTTCGTCCACCGGCACCTCGACGAACTTGGCGCCCAGCGACTCCACCTGCTCCTTGGCCGCGCGGCGCACGTCGAAGACCTCCACCACGGCGCCCAGGCGCTTGGCGGTGGCGATGGCCTGCAGGCCAGCCACCCCGGCGCCGAGAATCAGCACGCGGGCCGCCTTCACGGTACCGGCGGCCGTCATCAGCATCGGCAGGAAGCGCGGATAGTGTTCCGCCGCTACCAGCACCGCCTTGTAACCGGCAATGTTGGCCTGGCTGGACAGCACGTCCATGCTCTGTGCCCGAGTGATGCGGGGCATCAGTTCCATCGCCAGCACCTTGTGGCCGGCGTTGGCGTATTCAGCAAGCAGCGGATTGTGATACGGGTTGCAGATGGCAAAAACGGCGGCCCCTTTCGGGATATGACCGAGTTCGCCCTGCAACGGTGCGCGCACCTTCAGAACGATGTCGGCGCCGTCCAGCGCGGCTTGCGCACTGTCCACCACTTCTGCTCCGGCTGCCGCGTAATCGGCATCCGGATACCCGGCCAAGCGGCCGGCGTCGCGTTCCACGCGAACCGTGAGGCCCGCCGCCGCGAATTTCTTCACGGTTTCCGGCGTAGCCGCCACGCGCGTTTCGAACGGCGTCGTCTCGCGAATGACACTGAGACGCATGTGTCTCCCCTCGTGTGTACAAAACTTGGTTGCAGGCTTTATCCGTCAGACGGTCATTTGCTGCACCGCGACGTAGCCCCCTTTTTTTAGGGCCCGCTCCCCAGCAGGCCCCCTCCACGTCGCCCGCCCGAAGGCGGGGCTCGATGCGAGGAGGTAAGACCACCCCGCATTCGATGCCTCATTACAACACACTGGTTTTGCGCCGAAAATCACACAATAGGCGAAAAGTGCCTATACGGTGCCGGTTTCGCCGCCACAGCAAATACCAATCAAGCGTTTGCTCTTGTGTTGCAATGCGGCAATCATGGCGGAAAACAGGCCACTTGCAAAGCGCAAAGGCCATGCGAAGAAAATTGGTGGTTTCAGCAACAACGCCGGATTGGCCGTGTCTTGAACCCGCGACAGGGGAATAGATTGACCCAGTCTGGCAGACCGGTGTTGCCGTAAAGCGACAGAATCATTGTCGACCGCGCCACCCTGACCAAAAGACCTGGGCCATCCCCCGCCGGGATGCCGCCTCGATCGGGCAAGCTACGGTCATTTACCCAGCATCACAACGCGACGTCGGTGTTTAGCGTGTAACGGCAAGACAGGCTGACGCGGGCAAGTGCATGCGGTTGCACGGCGCGCAGCACCTGGGGACCGGTGAAGTTGCCCTCGACCGCGAGCCGCGGCACGTCGAGCGCGTAGAGGGTAAACACGTATCGGTGGGGGCGGACGTCGTTCCAGGGTGGGCAGGGGCCGTCGTAGCCGAAGTACTCGCCCTGCATGTCGAGGTCCGTAGCGAACCAGTCGGTGTAGTCGTTCATGCCCTGCCGGCATCCGCTCGGGCCTTCGCGCCGATGCTTGCCGCGCAGGGTGATGCCGTCGCTGAATTCACCCTCGCCGACGCCATGCCGACCAGGCGGAATGTCGACCAGCACCCAGTGGAAGAAGTCGACCCGGGGTAGGCTGACCGGCACCACCTCACCCACCTGGTTGACCCGCTCGGTCTGGCTGGGGGCATCTTGGTCGACGCACAGCAGCACCAGCGAGCGGGTGTTGTCAGGCAGCCCGGTCCACGCCAGGTGAGGGTTCCGGTTCTCCGCGAAGATCACGCGCCGCCCGAGGTCGATGCGGCACAACGCACACCGGCTCGGCAACGCGCCCTGCTCTTCGAAGGTGTCGCTCCAGATCCGCATCCCGTCCCCCGTCCGACAGACACGACCGGACAAGTGACAGGATGGTTGGCGCCCCTCGCTGACCGGCTTGCAGGAATTGTAGAGCCTGCCGCCGGGTATTTCATGACGTGCTGATCAGTCGGCTTCCCTGCCGCTCCGGTCTTGCAACCAGTGACCAAGTACAGGGCGCAATTGCGCGTACAGCGCGGCGAATTCGGCCTCCGGCAGCCCGCTGTCGCACAGCACCTGATGGGGAATCTCTGCCGCCTGTGCCTGCAGCGCCTGACCGGCCGGCGTCAGCGCAAGCCGCACCACGCGCTCGTCCTCCGGGTCACGCCGGCGCGACAGGTAACCCTGTCCTTCCAGCCGCTTCAGCAACGGTGTGAGCGTGCCGGAATCCAGCATCAGCCGCTCGCCCAATTGCTTTACGCTGGCGTCGCCCACCTCCCACAGCACCACCATCACCAGGTACTGCGGATAGGTGAGGTCGAGCCGGGCCAGCAAGGGCTGATACAAGCGCGTTACCGCCCGGCTGGCGGCGTAGAGCAGGAAGCAGAATTTGTCTTCGACCTTCTCGACCATCTCTGGACGCCTTACAACAACTTCTCGATATCCCCAGCGATGTCTTCCGGCTTGGTGGTCGGCGCATAGCGCTTGATCACCTTGCCGCTGCGGTCGACCAGGAACTTGGTGAAGTTCCACTTGATCGCCTCGGTCCCCAGGATGCCAGGCGCCGTGCTGGTCAGGTAACGGTAGAGCGGATGCGCGCCGCCGCCGTTGACGTCGATCTTGTCGAACATCTGGAAACCCACGCCGTAGTTCTTCTCGCAGAACGCGCCGATCTGATCCGCACCACCCGGCTCCTGCTTGCCGAACTGGTTGCAGGGGAAGCCCAGCACCGCCAGCCCCTTGTCGGCGTAGCGTTCATGCAGGGTCTGCAGGCCGGCGTATTGCGGGGTGAAGCCGCACTCGCTGGCGGTATTGACGATCAACATGGCCTGACCGCGAAAGCGTTCCAGGGAAATGTCCTCGCCAGAGAGGGAACGGGCGGAGAAGCCGTAGATGGAGTCACTCATGGGTAGTCCTTCCGTTGTATTTTTGACAATTAAATTGTACACAATTTAATTGTCAAAACAAGACCGTCTTGCGGCTGTTGATCAGCACGAAATAGGCAGCCCGAGCGAAGATCAGTCCGGATGACAGAGCATCGGCAGCAAGCGCCCCAGCCAGGCATCGCAGGCGTCGAGTTGCGCGATTTCGATGAATTCGTTCGGCCGATGGGCCTGCTTGATGGAGCCGGGGCCGCACACCACGGCGGGAATGCCAGCCTGCTGGAACAGCCCGGCTTCGGTGGAGTAGGCCACGCCGGTGCCTGCACATTGGCCGCACAGGTGGCCGACCAGGCGCATCGGGACGGATTCCGGATCGGCCTCGAAGGCGGGGCAAAGCACTCGCTCCTCGATCAGGATGTCGGCCTCGGGCGCCACTGTTTGCATCTCGGCCCGCAGCGTGTCGGCGTATTCGCGGAGGGAACGCAGGAAGCGCTGCGGATCATCGCCCGGCAGCCAGCGGCATTCGAACACGAACTCGCAGTCGCGCGGCACGATGTTGCTGGCGACACCGCCCTGGATCAGGCCGGTTTGCAGGGTGGAGAACGGCACGTCGTACAAGGGGTGGCGGCGGTCGGAACGGGCTTCGGCATCGGCCAGTTGCCGCAGATGAGAGATCAGCTGCGCTGCGTATTCGATGGCGTTGACGCCGTAGGGCCTGAGCGAGGAATGCGCTTCGCGGCCAGTGACCCGACATCGGTAGCTGGCGATGCCCTTGTGCGCGATGACCGGCTTGAGCTCGGTCGGCTCGCCGACGATGCAGCCGCTGACCGGGATGCCAGACGCGAGCAGGTCCTTGAGCATGGGCCGCACCCCGATGCAGCCCACTTCCTCGTCATAGGAAAACGCCAACCCTAGCGGCCGGGTCAGGCGCCCTGCCCTGGCCAGATCAACCGCCTGCGGCACCAGCGCCAGCGAGCTGGCGATGAAGCCCTTCATGTCGGCACTTCCTCGGCCGTACAACTTGCCGTCGCGCTCGGTCAGCACAAAGGGATCGGTGTCCCAGGCTTGGCCGTCGACCGGCACCACATCGCTGTGACCGGACAGCACCAACGCCGGCGCGTCCAGCGGGCCGATGCGGGCGAACAGGTTGGCCTTGCGGCGGTCTTCATCATGCGTCAGCCGCGAATCGATCCCGAAACCGGACAGGTAATCCGCGATCCAGCCGATGCAGTCGAGGTTGGAGTTGCGGCTGGTGGTGTCGAAAGCCACCAATCGGGTCAACAGTTCGCGGGTGCTTGCAGCCATGCGGGTGGAGCTCCTGATGCCTTGTGCGCCCTTGTGGGCCAGGTATTGCATGCCACGACGCCGATAGCCTGGCGAAGGCGAATAGGGCGTTCCAGTTTACTCCTGCGAATGGAGTGGTCTGCAGTGTTCAGTGTGTTGATCGATGCTTGAGCGCTCGCGAAGTAACACCGGATGACTTGCAATTTTTTCCACAGAAAATATAGCGTACAATTTCCCCACAGAAACAATTCCACATCCGGAACGGTTTCATCCAGCCGTACAAAGGAATCGCCATGCAGACCGCTGCACGCCAGACCGCATCGGCAGCCCGTCAGGTCTTGACCAAGGCTGTCGTCAATGCCGCCCACCATCTGAAGCTCAACCAGAACGCGCTGGCAGAGATCCTGGGCTTGAGCAAATCCTCGGTCTCGCGAATGCAGAGCGGGGCTTACCTGCTGGATGAGCACCGCAAGGAATGGGAGCACGGCCTGCTGTTCGTGCGGCTGTTCCGCTCGCTGGACGCGATTGTCGGTGCACAGGCGCCGCAGTGGCTGGCCGGCGACAATCTGGCGCTCAATGGCCGCCCGGCCGACCTGTTGCGCAGCACGGAGGGACTGGTGAATGTCGTCCATTACCTGGACGCCCACCGCGGTCGCATCTAACGGATTCGAGCACGAATCCGAGGTGTGGCGGGCGGTCGAGGCGCAACACCAGGTGTCGACGATGAAGCTGGTCGACACGCTGGACGAACAGAAACTGCTGGAGGAACTACTGGACCAGTCGAAGCCGCCCGCCCCCAAACAGGGCGAGCGATTGCATTACCTGTTGTTCACGCCCTTCCGCTACCGGCCGACCCGCAGCGGCTCGCGCTTCCGGGCGGCGACAGACCCCGGGGTGTACTACGCCGCGACGGAAATCCGCACCGCCTGTGCGGAGCTGGGCTACTGGCGCTGGCGTTTCCTGAAGGACAGCCCGGGGCTCGGCACGCTGGGGCCGCTGGAGCAGACCTTGTTCGCGGCCGCCATCCACACCCGTTGCCTGGACCTGCGCAAACCGCCGCTGGATCAGGACCATGCTCACTGGACGCATCCCGGCGACTACACCGCCACGCAGGAGATTGCGCGGGTGGCGCGGCAAGCAGAGATGGGTGGCATCTGGTACGAATCGGTGCGGGACCCGCAGCGTGGCGGCTGCCTGGCGGTGCTGACGCCCGATGCCTTTCGCGACGGCCAGATCGCCGCCCAGCAAACCTGGTGGCTGACGGTGATGCCGGATCGATCGATCTGGCAGCGTAGCGATCTGGTCGAGCGGGCGACGCATGAGTTTGCGTTTGGGTGAGGGCGGGCTCCTCACAAGCGCTCCCGGCCGCAATGGCGTCCTGGCTACGAAGAAAAAACGCCGGCTGCGATAGCCGGCGTTTTTTTTGGACCTGCGGGATTACAGGTCGAGGATGTCGATGATGGTGCGGGTGGCTTCCCACAGGCGGACGATCTTGCCTTCGATCTTCACCAGCACGGTGCCGGCCGGTTGCGGCGGCAGTTGCTGGATCACCACCGGCGGTACAGGCTGAGCAGCCTTGTAGACGTCGTAGCCCAGCACTTCGCCACGGGCCACCTTCTTCTGCCAGCCCGGGGGCAGCGAGCCGCCGCGGGCCACCTTCTTCGCGAGGCCCGGAGGCAGCGCCTTCTTCTTGGTCGGTTCGGCCTGGTAGTAACTCACTAGGCGCTCGCGCTCGGCGGTGGTCAGGGTGAACTTCAGCCACGGCTCGTCGGCGGTCTTGGCCGGTGCCTGGGCCACCGTCTGAGTGGTTTCCATCTGGGCGGGCTGATGCTTCTTGGCCCAGACCGGGGCTGCCGCCAGGGTAAGCGACAGGCTGGCCAGCAGCAGGGTTCGGTTCAGGGGCATGTTGCAACTCCGGTTGGTTTTCGTGTGGCCCATTCTAATCACTCCTCGACATACGCCAAGCCGCATGGCGGCCCGTGTTCAGGGCAGGTTCATGCAGAGCCCGCTTTCCGGTCAGAGGCTTTCGAAGCGGAAGATCGCGATACTGGCGCGCAGGTTGGGCAATACCTTCACCGGCTTGCCACGGTGCATGGTGACCCGTTCCAGCACGCGGAACCCCAACTTTTCGCACAGGCGGGCGAAGTCACCCAGGGTGCAGAAGTGGATGTTCGGCGTGTCGTACCACTGGTAAGGAATCAGGTCGGATACGGGCATGCGGCCGGCCAGGATCTGCACGCGGTTGTCCCAGAAGCCGAAGTTCGGGAAGGACACGATGCACTGCCTGCCGACCCGCGCCATTTCGCGCAAAATGCCTTCCACGTCGTGCATCGCCTGGATGGTATGCGATAGCACCACGTAGTCGAAGCTGTGGTCGCCGAACGCGGACAGGCCACTCTCCATGTCGCTCTGGATCACGTGCACGCCGTTGCTCAGGCATTCGCAGATGTTGGCGTCGTCGCGGTCCACGCCGTAGCCGGTGACGGCGCGCTCCTTCTGCAGCAGCGCCATCAGGCTGCCGTCACCGCAACCGAGGTCGAGCACGCGGCTGCCGGGGGCGATCTGCCCGGCGATCTGGTGGAATTCGGGGCGCAGGTTGAGCATCAGCGGCCCTCCTTGAATTCGGCAGCCACGCGGTCGAAATAGCGCCGCATGATCGCAAAGTACTGGGCGTCGTCCATCAGGAACGCATCGTGACCGTGGGCGGACTGGATTTCCGCATAGGTGACCGGCAGGCGGTTGTCGAGCAGCGCCTTGACGATCTCGCGCGAGCGGTCGGGCGAGAAACGCCAGTCGGAATCGAAACCGGCAACCAGGAAGCCAGCCTTGGCGCGCGACATCGCGCGGGACAGGTCGCCATCGCCGTAGTCGGCGGCGGGGTCGAAATAGTCCAGCGCCTTGGTCATCAGCAAGTAGGTGTTGGCGTCGAAGTAGCCGGCGAACTTGTCGCCCTGGTAGCGCAGGTAGGATTCGATCTCGAATTCCACCTCGAAGCTGTATTCGAACTTGCCGGAGCGCAGCATGCGGCCGAATTTCTCGCCCATGCCATCGTCCGACAGGTAGGTGATATGACCCAGCATGCGGGCGAGGCGCAGGCCGCGGGTCGGCACTACGCCATGCGTGTAGTAATCGCCGCCGTGGAAATCCGGGTCGGTCAGGATCGCCTGGCGGGCCACGTCGTTGAAGGCGATATTCTGGGCAGACAGCTTGGGCGCCGCCGCCACCACCACCGCGTGGCGCGCCCGGTCCGGGTAGCGCAGTGTCCAGGTCAGCGCCTGCATGCCGCCCAGGCTGCCGCCGACCACGGCGGCCCACTGGCGGATGCCCAGGCGGTCGGCCAGCCGTGCCTGGCTATCCACCCAGTCGTCGGTGGTCATCAGCGGGAAGCGCGAGCCGTAGGGCTTGCCATCGTCAGGCGACGGCGTGGATGGCCCCGAGGAGCCGTGACAGCCGCCCAGGTTATTGACGCCGACCACGAAGAAGCGCTCGGTATCGATCGGCTTGCCGGGCCCGATCATGGTGTCCCACCAGCCCGGATATTTGTCCTCCGGGCTGTGCCAGCCGGCGACGTGATGATGGCCAGACAGCGCATGGCAGATCAGGATGGCATTGGAGGCGTCGGCGTTCAGGCGGCCGTAGGTTTCGTACACCAGCCGGTAGCTGGATAGCGAGTTGCCGCTCTTCAGCGAGAGCGGTGTATCGAAATCGGCCTGCTGCGGCGTAATCAGGCCGACCGATCCGACATCGGGAGATGCGCGTTGCGTCATGAAGTCTGTCCCGTTCGGGGCACCGGAAAACAAAAAACCCGTCGCCAAAGCAACGGGTTTTTACGGGCTGCGCCCTACCCACGCTTTAGCGACATTTCTTACGCGCCTGCAAGCTGTGATGTCAAAGGG
Organism: uncultured Neisseriales bacterium; assembly: GCA_966211475.1. Lineage (GTDB taxonomy): Bacteria > Pseudomonadota > Gammaproteobacteria > Burkholderiales > Leeiaceae > Leeia. The sequence goes on along the minus strand of CBIHQA010000009.1, from coordinate 6,938 downwards.
GCGCGGACTGCCGGGATGCGCTTGCATCGACCAGCTGGTCAGACACAACTGTAGCAGAGCTCAACCATCGAGCCAAGGTATAGAGTCAATCCCAGCGCAGTCCGGCCTGTTGGGCGGCCGGGCGGGACAGGACGCGCTCGGCGTACTGGCACAGCCGTGGATGGGCACCCAGCAGGTGCAGGGAGCGGACGGTGGAGAACACGTAGCCGAGCAGGATGTCGGCCACGGAGAAGCGTTCACCGACCAAGTAGGGGCGGTCGCCCAGCCAGGCGTCCAGGTCTGCGAGCACCACTTGGGCGGCTTGCATCACGGTCACCAGGTCGGCGGGGGCTTGTCCCATTGCGACTTGTCGGAGGTAGAGCGCCAGTACGCTGGGGTCGACCTCGCTGACGACCATCGAGCAGGCTTGCAGGTAGGCCGGGCGCAGAGGGTCGCCGGGCGGGTAATCGAGGCCGGACTCTGGGTGCCGTTCCGCCAGCCACATGCAGATCGCGGCGGATTCGGACATTTGCATGCCGTCTACGTCGATGGCGGGCACCTTACCCAGCGGGGAGATGCGTTTGAACGCTTGGGCACGGTCTTCTCCCCGGGCGAAGTCCAGCCGGGCTTCTTCGATCTGGTAGCCGCCCAGCTCATGCAGCAGCCAGCGGACGCGTGCGCTGCGGTCATGATCGGAGAAGGAATAGAGGGTCAGGCGGGGCGCCATGGGCGGAGACAGTCTGTTTGGTCTTGTTCCCAAACTAGACAGCCTGTGCCGCTGGCTCAAGCGAAGACCGACCGGCGGTGACAACGAGGCGACGATTACCGATCGGTCAAAGTCGATGCCGGAAGATGACAGACCGCTTCCAGCCGATTGCCGGCCGGATCGATGACGAACGCGGCGTAGTAGTGCGGGTGGTAGTGGGCGCGCAAGCCCGGCGGGCCGTCATCCCGGCCGCCATGCGCCAGGCCTACCGCATGGAAGGTGTCGACGGCTGCCCGGTCCGGTGCCTTGAAGCAGATGTGCCGACCGGCATCGGGTGCACATGCTGCCGACACGCGAATCGACAGGTAGGCACGCTGCGGCGCATCGGCATCGGCGCGCAGACCGAACCCCAGCCAGCTGTCCGATTCGCCGACCAGCGGTACCGACAGCGCCTGCATGATGGCCAGGTAGAAAGAACGTGCCGGCGCAAGCGCCGGCACGGTGATAGACAGATGGTCGAACATTCCAGGCGGATCAGGCGGCCAGACGGGTACGCGCTTCTGCGCGGATTTCCGACGGCGGTGCTTCCTCGAACTTCGCCCAGACACGGCGGAAATCGCGGGCCGAGCCGAAGCCGGCCAGCTCCGCCACCCGCTCCACCGTGTGGCGCGGGTTTTCCAGCAACTGACGCGCGTAGGCGATGCGGATGCGCTGCTGATAATCCAGCACCGACAAACCGGCATGCTGCTTGAACAGGCGGGTGAGGTTACGCACGCTCATGTGCGCCATGTCAGCCAGATCTGCCAGCGACCACGGACGATGCGGTTCGCCGATGATCGCGTCCTGCACGCGGTGCACAGCCGGATGCAAGTGGTTGCGGTGATCCAGCCACGGCGACAGCTGCGGGTCGGCGCCGGAGCGGCGCAGGTAGACCACCATCTCGCGCGCCACCTGCTGAGCGACGGCCGAACCGGCCTCGCGCTCGATCAGGTGCAGCGCCAGGTCGACCCCGGCGGTGATCCCGGCACTGGTGCAAACCGGGCCGTCTTCGACAAAGATACGGTCGTCATCGACACGTGCCATCGGCGCTTCGGCCCGCAGGCGGTCGATCAAGGTGTGGTGCGTGGTGGCGCGACGGCCGTCGAGCAGGCCGGCACGCGCCAGCAACAGCGCGCCCGAGCAGATGCTGGCCACGCGCTGACGCGGGCCGCACACCGTGGACAGCCACTGGATCACCCGCTGTGCTTCCGGCATCTGATAGTGCATCGCCGAGTCGCAATTGCCGCTGACGATCACCAGCGAATCCGCCGGCAAGCGCATCGGTAACGGTGCAACGCCGCTCACCGACAGGCCGAGCGAGCTGGAAACGTCCGGCGTGGGTGACACCATGTGCAGCTTGAACGGTGCGCCGAACCCCGCTGCCAACCGGAATGCCTCAGCCGGACCCGCGAAATCCAGCATCAGGAATTGCGGCGTCAGCACGAAATAAACGTCCATGTCCCCTCCAGGCTGCCCGGAGGGCAGCGACACATCTGCAACAGCCCGACCGCCCCGGGCAGAATCTCTGCCACCGCGCTCCCACGGCAGCACCTTACGAAGCCGGCCCCCGCCAGCTCTGGTCAGGCGGTACGGCCTGCCAACCAGCGCGCCCGGACCTTCCCTCCGAACACGTTGATGGCCAGACCTGCCAGCAACAACAGCGCGCCGGCTGCCTGTTGCGGCAGCAGACGCTCGTCGAACACGATCGATGCCGAGGCCAAGCCGACCACCGGCACCAGCAAACTGAATGGCGCCACCACATTGGCCGAATAACGGGCCATCAGGCGGCTCCACAAACCGTAGCCCAGCAGCGTGGCGACAAATGCCAGGTAGGCCACCGAGAACAACGACACCATCGAGAAATTGGCCAGCGCATGGCCGATGGCCTGCGGCCCTTCGATCAGCCCGGACAGCACCAGGAAAGGCAGCGGTGGTACCAGGCTCGCCCACGCCACGAAGGAAAATGGTTCCACCTTGCTGGCGCGCACGATGTAGCGATTGGTGATGTTGCCCAGCGCCCAGCAGGCCGCCGCGCATACGGTGAGCAGGAAGCCCAGCAACGGCATCGACAAGCCGTGGCTGGCCCCGATCATCACCAGCCCGCCCAGTGCCAGTACCAACCCGCCGAGCTGTTCCGCCCGCCAGGATTCGCGCAGCAGTGCGGCGCCCAGAATCAGGGTGAAGAAGGCCTGCGATTGCAGCACCACTGAGGCGAGGCCCGCCGGCATGCCGACGTGGATAGCGGAGAACAGGAAGGCGAACTGCCCCACCGAAATCGTGAAGCCATAGGCCAGCATGAGCCGCAGCGGAACCTTCGGCCGCGGCAGAAACAGGACAGGCACGGCCGCCATCATGAAGCGCAGTGCGCCCAGCAACAGCGGTGGAACGTCATGCACGCCGAGCTTGATGACCACGAAGTTGACCCCCCAGGCCAACACGATCACCAACGCAAGCAGCAAGTCCTTAACAGCCACATTACCTCCCGACGAATTTACCGATCGGTCCACTGTCGACAGTATCCAATATGAAAACGGGGTTCGCCCGTCACACAGGGGGCTGACAGTTGGCCGCTGTACCGGTTCTGTTAACAGGACAGTTGTGGACGAAAACCTCTCCTGACCAGGCGGACAGGATCGGCCCTCGTCCATGGTGCGAACCTGCTAGGGCGACGACGGATCCGCAGCGCCCGCCACCCGTGCCGCCGCGCAGCCTTGCGGCTTGAAGATGCGCTCGGTGGAGGCCGGATATCGGGCCAGGGCGGCGGCCGGGCGACGGGGACGAGTCACCAGGTCGCCGCCACAGTTGGGACAGCGCCCTCCCAGACGGTCTGCACACTCGACGCAGAAGGTGCATTCGAAGGTGCAGATGCGCGCATCGACGGAGTCTGGGGGCAGATCGCGGTCACAGCATTCGCAACCAGGGCGGAGTTGCAGCATGACGGGCTCCTTTCAGACGGAATCGGACGGTTGATGGCAGACCACCTCGATCAGGTGACCGTTCGGGTCGTACACCATCGCCGCGTAGAAGTCGGGGTGATAAGCGGCCAGCACACCAGGCGGATGGCGGTCGGTCGCGCCGGCCGCCAACGCTGCGGCATGGAAATGGCGGACCTGTTCGCGGCTGTCCGCCCGGAAACCGACATGCAACAGCGTCACCGTCTCGCGCTGACCCAGCCAGAGTTGCGGTCTGCCGGCCTGGCCGAAGCCGCGCCAGCCGTCCACTTCCTGGATGAAGGACACATCGAGCGTCTGCAGGGCCTGAACGTAGAAGCGCTCGCTTTCCGCCAGATCGTGTACCGGTACGGCAAGGTGATCGAGAAACATGTCGGTCTCCTAGAAAATTGGCTGCGTCAGCCCAGTGCCGCCAAGGCGCCCGCCACATTGGTCACCCGGGCAAAGCGGCCATGCAGCACCAGCTCGGTCTTCTCCTTGATCTCCTGCGCGCTGTAGGTGCGGCCGGACACCGGGTGGGTCATCGGGAAGGTCAAGGTAGCTTCGGTCACATAGTCGACTTCGTAGCCGAGGTCGCTGGCGACGCGGGTGGTGGTCTCGCAGCACTGTTCGGTACGGATGCCGGACACAATCACCCGGCTGATGCCGCGCTCACGCAACCAGCGGTCCAGCCCGGTGTCGGTGAAGGCGTTGTGGACGTGCTTCTCGATGGTCACGTCGGAGTGGTCGGGCAGCCAGGCCATCGGCCGCACCAGGCCGCTCTCGAGGGTGAACTCCGGGTCGCCGTCCACATGCAGGATGCGCACCACCGGGACGTTTTTCGCCATCGCGCCCAGGATCAGGCGGGTCTGTGCCTCCTGGTAGGCGGGCATGTCGTCATCGCGGAAGTAATCGCGGTGGAGGAAGGAATCCTGGACGTCGATGACCAGCAGGGCGGTGCGTGACATGGTGTGCTCCTCGGGAAGATGGAGCCATGCTACGCAGGCCCTCGCTCAGGCGAGAGCCGCGATCCCGTCAAGATAGGGACAAATGAGGACAACCAGAAAGGCGGCACTCGCTTGCCGCCGCAGCCTTACTCCGGCCCGCGGGAATCCAGCATCAGCGTCACCGGGCCATCATTGACCAGTTGCACCTGCATGTCCGCACCGAACACGCCGGTGGGCACGTCACGCCCCAGCGCCTGCCGCAGGGCGGCCACAAAGCGCTCGAACATCGGCCGGGACAGATCGGGCGCCGCCGCCCGGCTCCACGATGGGCGGTTGCCTTTGCGGGTGGAACCGAACAAGGTGAACTGGCTGACCGCCAGCATGTCGGCGCCTACATCCAGCGCCGAGCGGTTCATCACGCCTGCGTCGTCGCTGAAGATGCGCAGGTTGACCAGCTTGTTGACCAGCCAGCTGATGTCCGCCTCGCCGTCCGGCGCCTCCACCCCGACCAGCAGCAACAGGCCGGGGCCGATCCGGCCAACCGTTTCGCCCGCCACGTCAACCCTGGCCTCGCTGACCCGTTGCAACAGCACCCGCATCGGAATATCCCCGGTTTTGTCATCGAAGCCGGCATCCTACTAGGCCTTTCGAAAGAAAGGACGGAAGAGACACGAGCAGGCGCAGTAGGTTTGTCGAATTGACGGGCTTTGCCCGCGATTCGACAGAAATCGCGTTTTCGAAAGGCTGTTTTTTCGAAAACATCCGTTTGCGCCTACCAGCCGCGGGCTTGCGGAACCTGCTGCCGATACCGCTACACTGAACAGTAACAATCCATGATCCGGAGCCGGTCCATGCAACAAGTCCCTCCTCGTTTCGTTCTCTGTGGCCGCGACAGCGGCCTGTACCGCATGGCCTACCGCGAGTGGGGCGACCCCGCCAACCCCAACGTGCTGATCTGCGTGCACGGCCTGACCCGCAACGGCCGCGACTTCGACACGCTGGCGCAGGCGATGGCGGACCGCTACCGGGTGATCTGTCCGGACGTGCTGGGTCGGGGCGCCAGCGACTGGCTGGCGGACGGCAGCGGCTACCAGTTGCCACTGTATGTGCAGGACATGCTGGTCCTGCTCGCCCGGCTGGATGTGGAGACGGTGCACTGGATCGGCACCTCGATGGGTGGCCTGATCGGCATGCTGCTGGCCGCGATGCCAAACACGCCGATCCGCAGACTGGTGCTCAATGACGTCGGGCCGCTGCTGCAGGCCGAGGCACTGGCACGCATCGGCGAATATGTGGGCAATGCGCCCATCCTGCCGGACCTCGCGGCGGCGGAACGCTACATCCGGCTGGTGTCCGCGCCCTTTGGCCAGCTCACCGACCCGCAATGGCGCCTGCTGACCGAGATCATGATCAAGCCGGTGGAAGGCGGTTACACGCTGAACTACGACCCCAAGCTGGCCGAGCCTTTCAAGGCCGGTTTTTCCGGCGACGTCAGCCTGTGGCCGTTCTATGAGCGCATCGCCTGCCCGACGCTGCTGACCCGCGGCGCGCAGTCAGACCTGCTGTCGCCGCAGACGGCGCAGGAGATGACCGAGCGCGGCCCGAAAGCCCGGCTGGTGGAGTTTCCCAACGTCGGGCACGCACCGATGTTCCTTGATCCGGCACAGACCGCTCCGGTGCGGGAATTCCTGCTCGCCTGAGCGGCCTCATCGCTGCTATCGCCACTATTCAAACGGCATGGCTATAATCCGCGGGATATTGCGATTGCGCGTCCCGCGCGAGGAATGCCATGCCCGCCCTGCTCCGCTCCGTCTGGAATGTATTCCGCACCTTGTTCCGCTGGATCGGGATTGCGGTCGGATGGCTGCTGGCGCAGGTCTTCGGCAAGCTGAACTGGAGCGCCCCGTGGTGGGCACGCAAAAGCGGCGTCGGGATCGCGCGTCTGGGCCGCTGGGGCGTGGCCAACCCGAAGCGCGGCGCGCTGACGCTGCTGATTGTCGCGGGCCTGGCCGCTGGCGGCTGGTACGGCTGGCGCTGGTACCAGAGCCTGCCCAAGCCGCTGGAAACCACCTACCAGGTCACCGCCCCGCCGCTCACCCCTTGGGATAATGACCAACCTCAGCCGCAACCGCTGACGGTCGAATTCAGTGAAGCGGTCGCCCCGCTCGCAAACATCGGTAAGCCGGTGACAACCGGGCTGGAGCTGTCGCCCAAGGTAACCGGCGAATGGCATTGGGAAACCGACCGCAAGTTGATGTTCCAGCCCAAGGCCGACTGGCCGGTGGATGCCGAATTCGAAGTGAGCATGGCCAAGAAGGGCCTGTTCACCGGCGGCGT
>CBIHQA010000008.1:0-21355 GCA_966211475.1 uncultured Neisseriales bacterium | reverse complement strand
TCACTTCGAGTCCGAAATCGACATCGCCGGCGTCAAGAAGTACCAGTGGGAAAACATCAAGCCGCAGGTCGACCACGTGATCTTCCCGAACGGCAAGCGGATCATCGTGCTGGCCGAAGGCCGGCTGGTGAACCTGGGCTGCGCCACCGGCCACCCGTCCTTCGTGATGAGCAACAGCTTCACCAACCAGACGCTGGCCCAGATCGAGCTGTTCACCCGTGGCGACAAGTACGGCAAGAAGGTCTACGTGCTGCCGAAGGAGCTGGACGAAAAGGTGGCCCGCCTGCACCTGAAGCAGATCGGCGCCAAGCTGACTGAACTGTCCGACGCGCAGGCCGCCTATATCGGTGTGGGCAAGAGCGGTCCGTACAAGCCGGACCACTATCGATACTAAGCAGCTGCCGAAGTTGATTTGGCACGAGCTGGCGGGCGTCGGGCAAAGCCCGACTGATTTGGCGTAGGGTGAGATGCAGCTGCTTCCCTGATCTCACCCCACTCCCCCGCCCTCGCCCTGCGAGGGGGCCTCGCTACGTGAGAAAAGTGTATGTAATGGGGGCCGATTTACGTTAACCAGTTGGTAGTCGCCGGAATCTCGATATGCGGATTCCGACGGTGCGCTGGTCGCTGTGAGGTCAATAGAAACCGGACCGGAAAGGAGTCACCATGCGTCTGTTGCTACTGTGGCTGATCAATGCGGTATCGCTGCTGGCTTTGTCCAAGCTGATGCCATCGATCCATGTCCGGGATTTCACCGCGGCGCTGATCGCCGCACTGGTGCTGGGGCTGGTCAACACGCTGATCCGTCCCTTGCTGGTGCTGCTAACCTTGCCGGTCACCTTGCTGACACTGGGCCTGTTCATCTTCGTGATCAATGCGCTGTTGTTCCAGCTGGTCGGCAGCGTGCTGAAGGGGTTCGAGGTCGGCGGCTTCGCCTCCGCGCTGATCGGCTCCATCCTGTACAGCCTGATTTCTTGGGCGCTCACCGCGCTGTTGCTGGGCAAAGACTAGAAAGATTTCATCGTGAGCCAACGCACCTTCAGTTTCGAATTCTTCCCGCCCAAGACGCCGGAGGGTGAGGCGAAGCTGCGCATTACCCGCCAGCAACTGGCGCAGTACCAGCCCAACTTCTTCTCGGTGACCTTCGGTGCCGGCGGTTCGACCCAGGAAGGCACGCTGAAGACGGTGCGCGAGATCAAGGCCGAGGGCTACAACGTCGCCCCTCACCTGTCGTGCATCGGTTCCACCCGCGACAAGATTAGCGAGCTGCTGCACACCTATCGGCAGGAAGGCATTCGCCATATCGTCGCCCTGCGCGGTGACCTACCCTCGGGCATGGCGGTGGCGGGCGAATTCCGTTACGCCAATGAACTGGTCAGCTTCATCCGCGAGGAAACCGGCGACTGGTTCCACATCGAAGTGGCGGCTTATCCGGAATACCACCCGCAGGCCAAGAGCGCCGAGGACGATCTGAACGCCTTCGTGCGCAAGGCTCAGTCTGGCGCCAATTCGGCGATGACCCAGTATTTCTTCAACGCCGACGCCTATTTCGCTTTTGTCGACGCAGCGGAAGCCAAGGGCGTGACCATCCCGGTGGTGCCCGGCATCATGCCGATCAGCAACTTCTCGCAGCTCGCGCGGTTCTCCGACGTGTGTGGTGCGGAAATCCCACGTTGGTTGCGGCTCAAGCTGCAAGGCTATGCCGACGATGTTGCTTCCATCCGCTCCTTTGGGCTGGACGTGGTGACGGCCCTGTGCGATCGGCTGCTGGAAGGAGGCGCTCCAGGTCTGCACTTCTACACGCTGAACCAGGCCGGTTTGGTGTCCACCATCTGGCAACGCCTGGGGCTCTGACGCGCATGGCCCGCCGCAACGAATACGTCGACTGGCTGGTGGAACAACTCCAGCCACTCGGTCCGGTGCGGGCCAAAGGCATGTTTGGCGGCTGGGGCTTCTACCTGGACGATCTGTTCTTTGCGCTGGCGGCGGACGACGTGTTCTACGTCAAGGTAGACGAAGAGACACGCGCTCGTTTCACTGAAGAAGGCCTGCAGCCCTTTCGCTATCCGATGAAGGATGGGCGGGAGGTGGAAATGTCCTACTACACCCTGCCTGACCCGGCGCTGGAAGATCCGTCGGCGCTTTGCCAATGGGCACGATTCGGCGTCGAAGCTGCGCTGCGGGCGCGTGCCGCCGGCAAGGGCAAGCGTAAGAAGACGGGCTAGGCCTCCGAGGGACGGTGGGCGATTTCCACCCGGTTTCGTCCCTGATGTTTGGCTTCGTAGAGCGCACCGTCGGCCGCCCGGTACAGCGCATCCGCATCGAGGTCCTGTGCCGGGTCCAGCGTGGCCACACCGATGCTGACCGTTAGCCGGTCCGCCACCAGTGCCTGGGGATGGACCAGATTTCTCGCCCAGACCGCTGCCCGTAGTTCCTCGGCTTTTGTCGCGGCGCTGGTCTGCGGGGTGTTGGGCAACAAGACGCAGAATTCCTCGCCGCCGGTGCGAGCGACCAGATCCGTATCCCGGAGGAACACGCTGGTCATGCAGGCGGCGAACGCCCGCAAGGCATCATCCCCGGCAGCATGTCCCAAGGCATCGTTGTAGCGCTTGAAGCCGTCCAGGTCGCACAGCAGCAAGGAAAGTGGCAGGTTGTCGCGACGGGCGCGTTTGTATTCGGTCTGGCGTATCTCGTCGAAGTGGCGGCGATTGGACAGGCCGGTCAGGCCGTCCTGCCGGGATTGCTGATCCAGGCGGCGGTTGCTTTCCTGCAAGCGGGCATGCGCCGCCTGCAGCTCCTCGTGCCGATGCTGGTGCACTAGGACGCTGCCCAGCAGTTCGGCGGCCAGTTGCAGCAGCGTCAGCTGTTCTTCCGACCACTCACGGGGTTTATCCAGTACATCGAAGGTAACGAAGCCCGTCACCCCTTCGCTGCTGCGCATCGGCACGCCAACGATGCCGTGCACGCCGTGGGCGGACAGCACACTGCGTTCGGCGATCGCTTCCGGTGGCAACTTCGACACATCCTCAATCACCACCGGGCCGGACATGATGCGCGGCGCCCACCATGGATAGTCGCGCGCATTGATCTCATCCAGATCGTCGATGGTGGAAGCGAAACCCTCGGCCACCCATTCCCGGGTGTAACGGAAGTGAACCAGCTCCGGGTCGTACTCGAACAGCGATACCCGCTGCACCCCAAGGAACTCGCCGATGCGGCCGAGCGCCTCGTCGAGCCGGCTGCTGATGCGGTGTTGCGGCACCCGCATGAATTCGGTGGAGAGCTCCCCGACCAGTCGCTGGAAGGCGATCAGGTGGTTCAATCTGGCAGTCTGCTGCGCGACTTCCCGATGCAGCCGGCCTTGCTCCGTCTCCAGTTGCGCGCGCGCCGCGTGCTGCTGGATCTGCTCCCGTGCCAGCGCCTCGCACAATGCGGTCAGTGCATCGTGGAGCTGGGCCAGTTCCTGCGAGCGGAAGCCGGCGCGATCTGGCACCACCACCGGCTGGTCGAGCTGTGATGCGTCCAGCGCCGACGCATAGGCGACCAGCGACCGGATCGGCAGCGCCAGATGCTGGCGAAGCACCCAGGCCAGCATGGTCAATAGCGTGATGACCAGCAGGGCTTGATACAGCAGGGAGTCCAGCAGGATGTGCAAGGGGTTGTCAGGCAGGGCGCGCAAGTCCGCCTGGACGATGAGGCTGCCCTCACCGTCGCCGATCGGGTAATCCCAACTTGATGCGGGTTCGCCGCCGACCTCTCCGCCGACCGCTTCCAGTGGAGGGTGGCCGAGCCGTAGCAAGCGGACCCGGGTAACCCCGGCCAGGCGGGCGATGGTCGCCAGTTGCTGTTCAAGCAGACGCTGGTCGAGGGGCTCCAAACTGTTTGCGACCTGCGGCAGGTAGTCCTGCTCAATACGCAGCCGTGTCGATTCGAGCTGGCGGTCCGCTTCGATGATGCCCCAGCCGGCACGCGCCAGCGCGGCCAGCAGCAGCACTGCGACACAGGCCCAGCCGGCCGCACGGAGCAGGATATGTCGAAGCGGGTACAGGCGTGTCCGCTGCGCGGTCACGAAATCCTCCTAGGACATTGGCTTGCCGGCCGGCCCTCTAGACGCTATAAACCATTCTAGGCACAGCCGGTTCAGCTTACCGGGATGCCTTCTCTTCCGGACGATCTGGCGCCACTGTGGCCCGCATCGTTCCTGCCAACCCTGGATCTGAACAGACCGGCCATGAGCCTGAGCGTAACGGATGTCGAAAGCTACGCGGCGGGACTGGGAATGCCCGCCGACCTGCTGCCTGAACTGGCGCGGGTCATGTTGACCCAATTGCCGGGACAGCTGAGCAGCATCGAAAGTGCCATCGACGCGCGCGATGCGGAGGCCGCTTTTCGCGCGGCCCACAGCTACAAGGGCAGCGTCGTGACCCTGACGGACGGCCCGCTGTGGCGCAACGCGCGGCAACTGGAACTGTTGGGCCGTCAGCTGGCGCCGTGGTCCGAGATCGAACGGACGCTGACGTCGCTGCGCCAGGAGCACGAAGGCTTCCTGGCGCTGCTCGACCAGCTGGCGAACCGCTGACCTGATTGCGAGGCCGCGTTGGCCCTGACAGGGTTCAGCCTGCGAGGCGTGCCCGTGCCCGGACAATCGCGGCACGGACCTGTGCCGGCGCGGTGCCGCCGATGTGGTTGCGCGAAGCCAGCGATCCTTCCGGCGTCAGCACGGTAAAGACATCCTCGCTGATCAGGTCGGAGAAGCTGCGCAGTACGTCGAGCGACAGATCCGCCAGGTCCACGCCGGCCTGCTCGGCATGCTTCACCGCCAAGGCCACCACCTCATGGGCGTCGCGGAACGGCAGCCCCTTCTTCACCAGGTAGTCGGCCAGGTCGGTGGCGGTGGCGAAGCCCAGGCGAACGGCGTCGCGCATCGCATCCGCCTTCACCGTCACACCACGCATCATGTCGGCGTAAATGGTCAGGGTCATCGACAGGGTGTCCGCCGTGTCGAACAGCGGCTCCTTGTCTTCCTGATTGTCCTTGTTGTACGCCAGCGGCTGGCCCTTCATCAGGGTCAGCAGGCCCATCAGGTGGCCGTTGACGCGACCGGTCTTGCCGCGCACCAGCTCCGGCACGTCCGGATTCTTCTTCTGCGGCATGATCGAGCTGCCGGTGCAGAAGCGGTCCGCCAGGTCGATGAAGCCGAAGCGCGGACTCATCCACAGAATCAGCTCTTCCGACAGGCGCGACAGATGGGTCATCACCAGTGCGGCGGCAGCGGTGTATTCGATGGCGAAATCACGGTCGGACACCGAATCCAGCGAGTTCTCGGTGACCGCGTCGAAGCCCAGTTGCTGCGCCACGAATTCGCGATCGATCGGGTAGCTGGTGCCGGCCAGTGCGGCGGAACCCAGCGGCAGGCGGTTGACCCGCTTGCGGCAGTCGGCCAGACGCTCGCGGTCGCGCTCCAGCATTTCCACGTAGGCCAGCAGATGATGGCCGAAGGTCACCGGCTGGGCGACCTGCAGGTGCGTGAAACCGGGCATCAGCGTATCGGCATGCTGTTCGGCCAGGTCGAGCAGCGAAGCCTGCAGCGCCTTCACCTCAACCGCGTGCTGATCGAGCGTGTGGCGCAGCCACAGGCGGATGTCGGTCGCGACCTGGTCGTTGCGCGAGCGGCCGGTGTGCAGACGCTTGCCGGCGTCGCCGATCTTCTCGGTCAGCCGGCGTTCGATGTTCATGTGGACGTCTTCCAGATCCACCGACCAGGCGAAGCGGCCGGCGCGGATGTCATCCAGGATGTCCGCCATGCCGCCCCGGATGGCGGCAAGATCTCCGTCCGACAGCACGCCGACGCGGTTCAGCATCGCGGCATGGGCAAGCGAGCCTTGGATGTCGAACTCCGCCATCCGCTTGTCGAAGTCCACCGACGCGGTATAGCGTTTGACGAGTTCACTGACCGGTTCGCTGAAGCGTCCCGACCAGCGTATTTCCTGGCCGGAGGGCGTATTACCGGATTGCATAGCTGACTGTCCTTGTCGAAAATGCGATGAACGAGCCGGGGCGACGTCCTTCCCGGTGATCAAGGGAAGGCCGGTCGAGGTCCGGCGCGAGGATGGTACAGAGTATAAAACAAAACGCCGCCCGGCCCGTTCTGCCGAGCTTCAACCAGCTCGGCGTGCTGCTGCGCGTGCTGGTGCTGGTGAACGGCGCCATGCTGGTGTTCGCGCTGACCGTCGCAGACAGCTGGGTTGCCTGGCCGGTGCTGGCAAGCGCGGCCGCCGCCCGGGTGGAGCCGGTGCTGCTGACCATCCTGCTCGGCCTGATCGCTGCCCACAAGCTGCTGATCCGGATGACCTACCGGGTTGGCCTGGCCCTGGTGCTGGCGTGGAGCGTGCTGGTGCCGCTGTTCGTGCTGCCCAGGCTGATGCCGATGCCGCCGTTCGCCGTGCAGCAAGGCTGCCTGTTGAGCATTGCCGCCACGCTGATGGTGGCGGGGTACTTCCGGCTGCGGCAGCAGGCGCTGTCCCCCGCCATTGCCGAAGCCCGTCTGCAGGCCTTACAGGCGCGCATTCGGCCCCACTTCCTGTTCAACAGCCTGAACGCGGCGGTCAGCCTGGTCCGCGTTGACCCGCGCCGGGCGGAGCGCGTGCTGGAAAACCTGGCCGACCTGTTCCGGGTGCTGATGGCGGACAACCGCCAGCTGGTGAAGCTGGAGGACGAAGTGGAGCTTGCCCGCCACTATCTGGAAATCGAGGAAGTACGACTCGGTCCGCGCCTGCAAGTGCAGTGGCACACCGACAAAATGCCGGTTGATGCCCTGATTCCACCACTGGTATTGCAACCGCTGCTCGAAAATGCGGTCTACCATGGGATCGAGCCGTCGATCGAGCCGGGGACGATCCAGATCAACCTGTATCGTCGCCGCAACGAAGTCTTCGTGGTGATTCGCAACCCCTACCGGGGGGATGGAAATCACCACGCAGGCAATAAAATGGCGCTATCGAACATCCGGGAGCGACTCTTGTTGCACTTCGATGTTGATGCAGAACTCTCCACGCGCGTCGGAACCGACTATTATCAAGTCATGATCCGCATGCCCTATCAGCATTCATAGCCAAACGGACCTCCCCGCTATGACCGGACCGATGCGCGTTTTCATTGTCGATGACGAAGCGCTGGCCAGAGAGCGTCTCAAGAGCCTGCTCGTCGACAGTGCGGAAAAGGTACCGCTGACCTTGGTCGGCGAAGCCGCCAATGGATTCGAAGCACTGACCCGACTGCAACAGCAGGGCGCGGACGTGCTGCTGCTCGACATCCAGATGCCGGAAATGGATGGCCTGGAATTCGCCGGCCACCTCCAGCACCTGCCGCACCCTCCCCTGGTGATCTTCGTCACGGCGCACAACGAGTACGCCGTCCAGGCATTCGAACTGGCCGCGGTCGACTACCTGATGAAGCCGGTCCGGCTGGAACGGTTGGAGGCGGCGTTGGAGCGGGCACAGGCCCAGCGGGGTGCGCGCCAGACACTTCCGTTATCCCCCTCGCGCAAGCATCTGTCGGTCACTGAACGTGGCCGGGTGTTGCTGGTGCCGCTCGATCACATCCGCTACCTGAAGGCGGAGTTGAAGTACATCACCATCGTCACGCCCGAAAAGGAATACCTGCTGGAAGGGGCGCTGACCCAGCTCGAGAACGAATTCCCGGACCGCTTCATCCGCATCCACCGCAACTGCCTGGTGTCCCAGCACGAACTGTCGGGCTTCGAGAAAGGGGCGGATGCGGACGGCGAGACCCACTGGCTGGCGGTTCTGAAAAGCGGTGATCACCTGCCGGTCAGCCGGCGTCAGTGGCATGTATTGCGCGAGAGATTCCGCCAGTTGTAGCCGCCGTTGCCCTTTTTGCCTGGCGCGAGAATGACGGACGAATCGCGCCAGCGCTTCCCTTGCTGCCCATTTCCTGTTCTGATGCGGCATTGCGCCATGTAGCAGGCTTTACCGCGGACGAACGATTTCTTTACAATGCCGGACGGTTGGCGCTCTGCGCGCCGGCCTTTGGCCTCATCAGGGTTCCCATTTGCCGCGCCAAACCGGCGTGCGCAACCCGGGCTCGAATCAACCTGGCGGAGAGGAAGCAGCGTGGACGGTGCACCGAATCTCAGCGGTGTCAAAGTGATGGTGATTGACGACAGCAACACCATTCGGCGTAGCGCGGAGATTTTCCTCAAGCAGGCCGGCTGCGAGGTCATCCTTGCCGAAGACGGGTTCGACGCCTTGGCCAAGATCACCGATCATTTGCCGGATATCATCTTCGTCGACGTGATGATGCCGCGCCTCGACGGCTACCAGACCTGTTCGCTGATCAAGAAAAACGCACGTTTTCGCGAGACGCCGGTCGTCATGTTGTCGTCGAAGGACGGATTGTTCGACCGTGCCCGCGGGCGCATGGTCGGTTCTGACGAATACCTTACCAAGCCATTTACCAAGGACAGCCTCCTGAAAGCCGTCGGCGAGCATGCCGGCGTGCCGGGGGCGGCAAACTAGGATAGGACCATGCCGATCAAAAAGATCCTGATCGTTGACGATTCGCCGACTGAGCGCCATTTCCTCGGTGAAATCCTCACCAAGCAGGGCTACCAGGTAGTCATGCTGGAGAGCGGCGAACAGGCCGTCGCCCAGGCCAAGGACATCATGCCGGACCTGATCCTGATGGACGTGGTGATGCCGGGCCTGAATGGCTTCCAGGCAACCCGGACCATCAGCCGGGAAGAGGCCACCAAGCACATCCCGATCTTCATGTGCACCTCCAAGGGCCAGGAAACCGACAAGATCTGGGGTCTGCGCCAAGGTGCACGGGACTACTTGGTCAAGCCGGTCGACCAGGCCGAGCTGTTGGCCAAGATCAACGCCCTCGGCTAAGACGCCGCCCTAACGTCGCCGTCTCAGCCGCCCGCGGAGAGTCCATGGCCAAACGCATCAGCCTCAGGGAATTCCAGGAGCGCGTCACGCAGCGCCTGCAGTCGGCCAGCGCTGGCGCCGGCACGCTCTCCCGGCTCGGTGTCCGGGTCGGTGACCGGCACTTCCTGCTCGACCTCACCGAGGTCAGCGAAGTGATCCCGGTACCCACCATCGCCGATGTGCCGTTGACCCGCGACTGGTATCGCGGCGTCACCAATATTCGCGGCACGCTCTACAGCGTGACGGATTTGTCGCAATTCCTGGGCGGAGCGCCCACTGCGGTGGTCCCGAATACCCGCTTGCTGCTGTTGCAGCCTCGGCTGGTCGACAACGCATCGTTGATGGTGTCCCAGATCGTCGGCCTGCGGCAGGTGGCCCAGCTGACTCCGCTCGACAAGAGCGGGGATGCGCAGGCCTGGCTGGGCGAGTGCTGGCAGGATGGGCAAGGCGTCGAATGGCAGGAGCTTTCGCTTGAGCGGCTGGTGCGCGAGGCGGACTTCCTGCAGATCAACCGCTTCCAGTAGTGGGCCGACGAGGCCCGGGCCGGGAGTGGGAAAAGGCTGAAACGGTCGTTCTGGATGTGGGCCCGATCGCGCTGACGATTCGCCTCGACAGATGGCATGATGTTGCAAGCGTCATAAGAGTTGGTTTCCGGGCGCATCCTGGCGTCCGGAGGCAATCAGTACACAAGCCGCGCAAGAGCGGCGTTTCCGGGGAATTGGCATGAACATCCAGCTCGGCAACCTGAAGTCGCTGTTTCGTCTGCCCGCCGGCAAGAGCAAGGCCGGGCGGAAGGCCAAGTTCGAGCCCATGAGCACGACGTCGATCATGGATAGCCTGGTTGCCAAGAAGGATGGCGCCTCGGCGGCCTGGCTGCGACGCTTGTCCGGCAGCCGCCAGGGCATGACGCTGGTGATCATGATCAGTGGCGTCGCGCTGTTCGTCGGTTCGGTGATCTACGACGGTATCCGCTCCGGCCAGTACGCCAACTGGATCAATACCGCTACCGAAATGCAGATGTTGTCGCAGCGTCTTGCGGTGTCCGCGTCAGAAGCGACCAAGGGCAACGCGATGGCCTTTGGCCAGCTCGACGAAGCGTACAAGCGCTTCGACTGCCTGCTAGGCAAGCTGATGCAGGGTGGCAGTTGCGATACCGGCAACACCGACAAGGTGTCCGCCTCCCCCGGCTATGCGCAATCGCAGCTGAGCGAGGTTCAGGAAGTGTGGAAGCGCTCTTTCGCGCCCAGTAGCCGGCCGAACGTGTCGACCATCCTGAGCGAAAAGAAGGTGCTGCAGCAGATGACGCAGTCGGTGTCCTACATCAACACCTCGGACACGGAACTGCTGGAACTGTCGCAACAGCTGGTGGCCCTGCTGCAACAGATCGGCGCCGACCAGCGCCAGGTTGGCCTTGCCAACCAGCAGGTGATGCTGACCCAGCGGATGTCGAAGAACGCCAACGCGATGCTGGCCGAACCGACCATCAGCCCGGAAATCGTGTTCATGCTGGGCAAGGACACCAACACCTTCCGCGATACGCTGGAAGGCTTCCTGGCCGGTAACGAAGACCTGAAGCTGCCGGCCGCCACCAATCCGGACGTGGTTGAGAAGCTCAACGAAGTGAAGCGGGTGTTCCAGCCGTACGAAGCGTCGGTGACCCTGTTCTCGCAGAACATGCAGAACCTGGTGAACTCCAAGCTCGCCTCTCAAGGGGTGTTCAACGACTCCGAGCAACTGCTGAAGAAGCTGCGTCAGCTCACCGAATCTTACGTCGACAATCGTGACAGCCTGGTGCTGCGTGGGATCGAGTTGTTCGCAGTGGCCATTGCGCTGGCGGGTCTGGTGTTGTTCGGTGTTGCGTACAGCCGCGAAATCCAGCGCCGTGCCGATGAGACCGAACGCGAAAACAAGCGTAACCAGGAGGCCATTCTGCGCCTGCTGAACGAAATGTCGGACCTCGCCGACGGTGACCTGACGGTGCGCGCCTCGGTGACCGAAGACCTGACCGGCGCCATCGCGGACTCGATGAACTACACCATCGACGAACTGCGTAACCTGATTATCGGGATCAACCGGGCAACCGAGCAGGTGACGATCGCGACCCGCGAAGCCCGTGAGGTGTCCGAGCGACTGCTGTCCGCCACCGAATCGCAGGCCGACGAAATCATGGATACCAACGTGTCCGTGCGCTACATGGCGGAGTCCATCCAGAACGTGGCCGGCAACGCTGCCGAGTCCGCCCGAGTCGCCGAAGCCTCGCTGACGGCCGCCGAGAAGGGCACCAACGCGGTGGAAAACTCCATCAAGGGCATGAACGAAATCCGCGAACAGATCCAGGAAACCTCCAAGCGGATCAAGCGGCTGGGTGAAAGCTCGCAGGAGATCGGTGAAATCGTGGAACTGATTTCCGACATTACCGAGCAGACCAACGTGCTGGCACTGAACGCCGCCATCCAGGCCGCATCGGCCGGTGAAGCGGGCCGGGGCTTCACGGTGGTGGCGGAAGAAGTGCAGCGCCTCGCGGAACGCTCCGCTGAGGCCACCAAGCAGATTTCCGCGATCGTGAAGACCATTCAGACCGACACCCAGGACGCCGTGGCCGCCATGGAACTGTCGACCCAGGGTGTGGTGGAAGGGGCCAAGCTGTCAGACGCCGCCGGCCAGGCACTGCAAGAGATCGGTGGCGTGTCTCGCCAACTGGCAGACCTGATCGGACAGATCTCCAACGCCACGCAGGAACAGACCCGCATGGCCGAGCAGGTGTCGACCAACATGAGTCACATCCTGCAGATTACCGAGCAGACCACGGACGGCACCAAGCAGACCGCCGAGCAGATCGGCCAGCTGTCCAGCCTGGCGGAAGAGCTGAAGGGTTCGGTGTCCGGCTTCAAACTGGCCTGATCGACCGCGACCATCGTGGCATCCGCTGCTGCGGCCTGGTGGAGAGCGGCTCTTGCCGTTCCGCCGGCCCTGCCGGACGCCATCCCTATCTTGAACGCTGCCGGCCGCATGACGACCGGCAGCCTGCAACTCGCCGGGACTGACTTGCCATGAGCCATCTCGATTTCGACGTGGGATCGCTGATCTGGGTGAAGGCCGAGATCGACAGTGCGATCGGTCTGGCCCGCCAGCACGCCCAGCAATTTGCCGCCGATCCGGCAGACGCCACGCAGCTCAAATTCGCCCAGACGCACGTTCACCAGGTGACCGGGGCGCTGGAGATGGTCGGTCTGGATGGCTTGACCGCATTTGCGCAGGCCATCGAAGCCCTGCTGCGGCATCTTGGCGAGCACGGAGAGGCCGACCCCGCTGCGCTGGCGCTGATTGACCGGGCCCTGTCGGAACTTGCCGACTACATCGCCGGGCTGGTGGACGGCGCCCCCAATGCCACGCTGCGCCTGTTTTCCACCTACCGCGCCTTGCATGAAGCCGCCGGTAGCCAACAGTTTGCCGAGAGCGACCTGTTCTATCCGGATCTGTCGGTCGCCCCGCCCAAGAGTTTGCAATCCACGCCGGTGTCGTCCGACGTGCTGCGTGAGCGGATTACCCGGCTACGTGGCGCTTATCAGGCCGGCCTGCTCAAGTGGTTGAAGGGTAACGACCCGGCCGTGCTTGCGGAGCTGTCGAAGAGCCTCGCGCAACTGATGGCCCTGCAGCAGTCTTCCGGCCAGAAAGCCTTCTGGTGGGTGGCCGAGGTGTTTGTGCAGGCCCTGGCAGCGGATGCGCGGCTGCTGACGCAAGGTAAGCCGCTGCTGTCCAAGCTGGACCTGCAGATGCGGCGCCTGTCCGAAGGCACGCCTAAGCAGCCGGACACACTGGTCCGGCAGATGCTGTACCTGATCGCGGTGGCGGACGCCCGGAGCGAACAGCTCGATGCCGTGCGCGAGGCCTACCAGCTGAATGCGCTGCTGCCGGAAGATCATCCGGTACCCGCTACTCTGGTGTCCCCGCAGACGCTGCGCCAGCTGCGCGAAGGGGTCGAGCAGGCCAAAGACCTGTGGATGAAGGCGACCACCGGCCAGACGGAACGGGTGCCGACGCTACGTCAGGCACTGGACCGTTTGGCGGAAGCCGCCGAAGGCCAGGGGCTGCCCCTGCTGGTTGACCTGTTGCGTGGCACCGGCCGCGCCTTGGCTGGGTCAGTCGATCCGGCCGACGAGCGCCGTGCGATGGATGTCGCAACCGCCTTGCTGCTGGCCGAGGCCATTCTGCAGCAGTACCCGAATACCTCTGCTGACCTGCCGCAATTGGTCAGTAGCGCGCTGGATCGCCTGAGTGGCGGCAGCAGCGATGCGCCGTTGCTCGACCAGATCAGCCAGCGGGCGCAAGAGCGCCTGCTACTCGAACAGGTTACCCGCGAGATCCAGCACAACCTGCAACAGGTCGAACAGCAGCTCGACAGCTTCTTCCGCGATCCGTCGCAACGTGCTGGTCTGGCGCAGCTGGACCCGTTGCTGCACCAGATCGATGGTGCATTCACCATGTTCAGCGCGGAGCTCGGCCAGAAGGTACTGGCTAGCAGCCGCAGCCGTGTTCAGCATCTGCTGGATCCGGCCGCGCCGGTCGCAACCGGTGAGCTGGAACAACTGGCCGAAGCCCTGTCTGCACTGGGTTTCTACGTCGAAGCCCTGCGCAATCAACGCGAAGATGCCGACCAGGTTCTGGCGCCGGTTCTGGCTCGCCTTGGCGAGCTCGAAGCCGCTACGCCGGCGCCCGTGGAAACGGCCGAGCCGACGGCGGAGCTGCTGCCAGCCCTCGACTGGAGTGCTTCGGACGCCGAAGCTCTGGCAGCACCCGTGGAGCCCGTGGTTGCCGAGGCGCCGCCCGCTCCCACGCCTGTGCCGGCTGCTGCGACCGAGGCAACGGTCGACGAACCGGCCGATGCCGAGCTGCTGGATATCTACCTCGAAGAAGCGCGCGACATCCTGTCGACGCTGGGCGAACACATTGAAACCTGCCGGGACGAGCCGCATCAGCGCGACAGCCTGACGGTGATCCGCCGCAGCTTCCACACCCTCAAGGGCAGCGGCCGTATGGTCGGCCTGACCTACTTGGGCGAGGTTGCATGGGCGATCGAGCAGGTGATGAACAAGTGGCTGCAGGAAGACCGCCCTGCGAGCCCGGCCCTGCTGGACTTCATCGAGCTGGCCTGCCAGGGCTTCAGCCGCTGGGTGGATGCCCTGAGCCGCGAAGGGCGTGCCGAGGTCGATGCCGATCACCTGCTGGAACTGGCGGAACAATTCAAGCGCTATGAAGGTGGTCCGTGGCCGGTCGTGCCGGCTGCTACCAGCGACGCCGTGCTGGCGGTCAAGACCGAGGAGCCCGAACCCGAGTCCGAACCGATCGAGTCTGAACCGGTCCAGGTGGAAACGGTCGAGCTGGAGGCTGCCACTCCGCCAGTGCAAGAGGCCGTCGAGGCCGCACCGCTGCAGGATTTGGCTTCCGTCGAACTGGACGGCTTGGTCCTGACCGAGCCGGAAGCTCCGCCCGTCGTGTCGGCGGAAGTGCCCGACCTATCCTTCGACGAGCCGGTACCGGATGTCCCGACGCTGGAATGGGAAGACACGCCTGAACCCGCTCCGCTCGTCATCGAGACGGAGGAGACCGCCGAGCCGGCAGCCGAGGCGGAGTCTGAAGCCCCGGCTGAAGCTGCACTGATGGCCGAGACCGTCGACGAGCTGGACGACCTGCAGTTCGAAGAAGGCGAAGCGCCCTCGCCCGAAGTGCTGTCCGTTGAAACGTCGCCCGACGCAGAGCTGGATGAGCCCAGCGAGTTCGTGATCGGCGACACCACACTCTCGTCTTCGCTGTATTACATCTTCACCGTCGAAGCTCAGCGGCATCTGGATACGCTGGACGAACAGCTGCCTATCCTGGCGGATGGCCGGCTGGTACAGCAAGCTGCCGTGCATGCGGCCCACACCTTGCGCGGCATCGGTAACACCGCCGGTTTCCGTCAGGTGGGGTCGACGGCCGAGGCACTGGAGCAGTTCCTGCTCGCGAAGCAACGTGAAGCGGTGGCGGTGGATGGCGAAGGACTCGTGCTGGTCGCCGAAGCGATTGCGACCCTGCACCAGATGCTGGAAGCCATCGAAGAAAAGACCGCGCCTGCTGCAGCCGACGATCTGGTGGCGCAGCTGCATGCGCACAGTGCCGCGGTGCCGGTACCGTCCCTAGAAGAGTCGCTCGACATTGCCGACCATGAGCCCGGCTTCGAAGTCGACCTGGACGCCGAACTGGGCGAGCTTGATCTGACCGAAGCGGCAGAGCCGGTGGCCGATACCATGGACTTCGCCGAAGCGGTGGTGGACGAGTCCGTGCCGGTTGCCGACACCGAGCCGGAAGCGCCTGCCGAGGAAGTGCCGGCGGCGGACACCGCACCGGAAGCGAGCACCGAACCGCTCGAACCCTTGGCGGATGAAGACATCGAGGCCATGGAGCTGGTAGAGGAAACCCACGCTCCGCTGGCCATCGAGCTGGACGACTTGCCCGATCTGACGGCGGAAGCGCCGCTGGTCGAGTCGGCTCCCATCGAATTGGAAGCACCGCAGGAAGACCTGCCTGCAGAACCCGCCCCGGTGTCCGAAGCACCGGAGCCGGCGGTGGCTGCGGCGCCTCCCGCGCCGGTGGCCGAGACTCCGGCCCCGGTGGGTGGCATGGCGGAAGTGTCCGCCGCACTCGCTGCTGCCGCGGCCGAAGAGGTGGTGGCGCACGACGACATCGACCCGCAACTGCTGCCGGTCTTCCTGGAGGAAGGCAACGAGCTGCTGCCGGAGATCGGCAATCTGCTGCGCGCCTGGCGGCAGTCGCCGGGCGACAGCGACATCGTCGCCGCCATTCTTCGCTCCCTGCATACCCTGAAGGGCAGCGCCCGGATGGCGGGCGCGATGCGGATCGGGGAAGTGACGCACGGCATTGAGACGCGCGTGCTGCAAGCCCAGCGCGTTCGCCTCTTCGACTCCAGTCTGTTCGATGCGCTGGAAGGCGAGCACGATCAGCTGGCATCAATGCTGGAGCGCCTGGCGCACGGCGAACCGACCGAAGTCGCTGCCGCAGCCACCGCCACGACCACCACGCCGGAAGCGGCGGCCGAGGCGGAAGCCCACACCAGTCTGCGGGTGCGTGCCGATGTGGTCGACCGCCTGGTGAACGAAGCCGGCGAAGTGGCCATCGGCCGTGCGCGGATCGAAGCGGAAATGCGCACCCTCAAGCATTCGCTGCTGGAGCTGACCGACAACGTCGCCCGTCTGCGCCACCAGTTGCGCGAACTGGAAATCCAGGCCGAATCGCAGATGCAGTCCCGCATGAGCCTGCTGCAGGACGCGGACGACAACTTCGACCCGCTGGAATTCGACCGTTTCACCCGTCTGCAGGAACTGACCCGTTTGCTCGCCGAATCGGTGAACGACGTGGCAACCGTGCAGCACAACCTGCTAAAGAACGTCGACGATTCGGAAGCCGCGCTGCTGGCGCAGTCCCGTACCACCCGCGAACTGCAGCAGTCGCTGATGCGCATCCGTACCGTGCCGCTGTCGACGCTGGCCGATCGGCTGTACCGTATCGTGCGGCAGACCGCGAAGGAACTGGGCAAGAAGGCCAACTTGGAAATCCGCGGCGGCCGGGTCGAACTGGACCGGTCGGTGCTAGAAAAGATGACCGGCCCCTTTGAGCACATGCTCCGCAACGCCATTGACCACGGTCTGGAAGACCGCGACGCGCGGGTGGCATCCGGCAAGCCGGAAATCGGTGACGTGGTGATCGAAGCCCGCCAGGAAGGCAACGAAATGATCCTGACCCTGCGTGACGACGGCGCAGGGATCGATCCGCAACGTGTGCGCCAAAAGGCCATCGAGAAGGGGCTGTTGTCGCCGGATGAGGACAAGCGGCCGGAAGAGTTGCTGGGCATGATCTTCGTCCCGGGCTTCTCCACCGCCGATACGGTGACTCAGCTCTCCGGCCGTGGCGTCGGCATGGACGTGGTCAAGAGCGAGATCGAGAGCCTGGGCGGCCGAGTGGAAGTGTCGTCGGTTCAGGGTGAAGGCACGACCTTCACCTTGCACCTGCCGCTGACGCTGGCGGTCACTCAGACGGTGCTGGTGCATGTCGGCAACCGCCAGTTCGCTGTGCCGTCCGGCCTGGTCGAGCAGGTGCAGGAACTCAAGCTCGATGCGTTGAACCGTGTGTATGCCGAGCAGCGCATTACCTGGCAAGGCAACGACTATCCGTTCTGGTATCTGCCCCGGCTGCTGGGTGACAACGGTACCCTGCCGGAGCCGCAGCGCTACAACACGGTAATGCTGCTCAAGAGCGCCAACCGTCGCGTCGCGGTGCATGTGGACCGCCTGACGCGTAATCAGGAAGTAGTGGTCAAGAACATCGGGCCGCAGCTGGCCCGCGTGATCGGCGTGGCCGGTGCGACGGTGCTGGGTTCCGGCGAGATCGTGCTGATCATCAACCCGGTGGAGCTCGCCTCCCATGCCGAGCGTCTGGCGGCGACGGCAGTCGATGCGGAGCCGGCGGTGATCGAGCAGGAAGTCGCCGCGCCGCTGCAGACTCAGCCGCTGATCCAGGTGGTGGATGACTCGCTCACCGTGCGCAAGATCACCGGCCGCCTGCTGGAGCGGCAAGGCTACCAGGTACTGACCGCCAAGGACGGGGTGGAAGCCTTGCAACAGCTGCAGGACCTCAAGCCCGACGTGATGCTGGTCGACATCGAAATGCCACGGATGGACGGGTTCGAACTCACGCGTAACGTGCGCAGCAATGCCGGCACGCGTGATATTCCCATCGTGATGATCTCGTCCCGTACGGCGGACAAGCACCGCAAGTTCGCGGCCGACCTGGGGGTGAATCTGTTCCTCGGCAAGCCCTACCAGGAAGAAGAGTTGCTGGAGCACATCCGGCATTTCCTGGCGGAAAAGGCGGCTGCAGCTACCGCGTGATCACGGCGTTGCGTACCTTGCCCTAAAATACCAATGGCCCGCTTGCGGGCCATTGGTGTTTTTACCTCTCAGCTGCGCGTGAGGAAGGTCTCAGGTATCGAATGACTTGTCCTCCGGTGTCACCGCATGCAGCTGAGGCTAGGACCGCTCAGGGCTGGTAGCCGATCGGCTTCACCTCGGCTGCGATCGGTTGTTCGATCAGGGCGTTGCCGACCTGCCAGCGCAGCGTCAATCGGATCACTGAACCCGGCTTGAGCGGGCCTTTCAGGTCAGTCAGCATCAGGTGGCTGCCGTTCGGGCTCAGCCGCAAGGTCTGCCCCGCCTTCAGCGTGAGCCTGGCGACCGGGCGCATCCCCATCATGTCCCCGTTTTGCACCATCTCGTGGAGCTCGACCTGCCGGGCTTCCGGCGAACTGATGCCGATCAGGGTGGCGGTGCTCTGCGCCTGCATGGTCAGGTAGGCGGCACCAACCTGCTGGCCGCCGACGGTGGCGCGCGCCCACGCGTCGCGGATGTTCACGGGGAGGTCAGCGGCGGAGATAGTAAGCATGCCGAGTGTGGCAAAGCTGGCAGAGGCGAAGGAGATCAGACGGTTCACGGGGCGATTTCTTTCCAATTGACGCGATAGTTGACGATCTGGGTGACAGCGACAGCTTGGCCATCACGGAGTGTTGGCCAGAAGGTGAAGCGCATTACGCCTCTACGCACGGCATTGTCCAGCTGTCGGTAGCCACTGCCCTGTATCACCGTAGCGGAGCGTACGTTTCCGTCAGAGTCGATTTCCAGCTGCAATTTAACAAAGACCGGTCGGTCGTCATCGCGTTCGATAACGGGCAGATCGAACGGAGGACGGGTTTTGGCGCCGGACATCCCGCCTTGGGCTGGCTCCGCCTGATGCCCCCCCGATTCAACCTCCGCAGCACGGGCCTGGGTTTTAGGCGAATCCACTGGATTGGATCCTGTGTACGGTGTTGACGTGCCATGTGTCGTCGTTGGGGTCTCTGGCTCATTTGGAAGATTGCCGATTGCCGTAGCAGTTGAGGCCACAGTCGTCTTTTCCGGGACCTGCCTTACGACTGCTGTGCGAGGAGGTATTTGTGCTTGCTGGGGCCGCAACGCATGTTGGTTTAGCTGCTCCTCAAGCTTTGGCTGGGCGGATGGCTCAGGAATCGGCGCCGATTGATTCGTAGGAGCATGGCGACGTTCCCCCTCTTGATGGGCAGGTTCGAGCCGTACCTCAATGGCGGGCTTGGCAGCGTGTTGCCGCGCCGGCTGCCAAGCAAGCCAAGCCGCATGGGCCACCACGGCAACCGTAAAGGCGACCGCCAGCCGCCGATATCGTGTCATGCCACGCTGTGCGATGGGATGCGGCAAATTGCCGCAGGCGCGTGATGGGGTGGGCGGTAAAATGCCGCCATGTCTGTTTCCTCGATTCGCGTGTCTCCGCATCCCAACAGCGCCAACCTGCGGCGGCTGGTCTGGCTGCGTTGGCTGATGCTGGCCGTGTGGGGCGCTGCGGCGCTCTGGGTGTACGTGGACCTCGATTGGCCGGTCCCCGTGACGCCGCTGCTGCTGCTCCTGACGGTGTCCGTCCTGCTCAATACGGCGACCTTGTGGCGCTTGTGGCGGGTCGCCCACGGTTGGTGGGTGACCGAGGCCGAACTGGCTGCCCATCTGATCTTCGATCTGGCCGTCCTTGGCGCCGTATTGTACTTCGCGGACGGGGCCAGCAATCCGCTGGCTTCGCTGTTGCTGATTCCGCTGACGCTGGCGGCGATGTTCCTGCCCGCTTACGCTACCTGGGGCCTCGCGCTGGGGGTGGCCGGCTTGTATGCATGGTTGGTGTTCCACTATCAGCCGCTGAGTCAGCATCCGGACGCCCATGCCCATGCCTGGTGGCTGCATCGCCTGGGTATGGGGCTGACCTTCGGCGTGGGAGTGGCGTTGATCGCCGGCTTCGTCGGTCGCATGGCGGCTTCCTTGCGCCAGCGCGACGCCCTGTTAGCGCAGGCTCGCGAGGACACGCTGCGCAACGAGCAGATCCTGGCGTTGGCGACCTTGGCCGCCGGAACGGCGCATGAACTCGGCACGCCCCTCAATACGATGCAGTTGCTGGCCGAAGAGTTGCACGAGGTGGTACCGGCGAGCCATGTGGAAGATCTCGACCTGCTGATCGCGCAGATCGCCCAATGCAAGGCGGCGCTGACCCGCCTGTCTGCCCGCGCCAGCGACTCGGTGGCGGTGCAGCCACTGGTTTCCGCGCTGACCACGCTGCTCGACCGCTGGCAGCTGATGCGACCCGATGCCGCGCCGGTGGTGACGTGGCCGTCCGCTGCGCCCTCGTTGAACGTGCATTGGCCGGAGGCGCTGTCCCAGGCGCTGCTGAACCTGCTCGACAACGCCGCTGATGCCGCCTGCCGGCATGTGGCCGTCCGGCTCGACTGGGATGCCGCGCACCTGACCGTCCGGGTGGAAGATGACGGCCCGGGTGTTGCGCGTGAGGCAGCACAGGCCGCGGGCCGTGCGGTATTCAGCAGCAAGGGCGGCATGGGCGTCGGGCTGGTACTGGCCAACGCCACCCTGCAGCAACTTGGCGGGCAGGTCCGACTGCGGCCGCGCGAAGTGGGCGGTACCCGGACCGAGATCGACCTGCCGCTGCGGAATCTGGTGGTGGCATGATGGCGACGCTGCTGCTGGTCGACGATGACGAGGCGTTCCGCCGCGTGGCGGCTCGCGGCCTGAAGCGGCGTGGCTTCGAGGTAGTGACGATGGCTTCCACCGGCGCGGCGCGCGACTGGCTGTCGGAAGGGCGCCCCGACTACGCGCTGATCGACCTCAAGCTGGGCGACGACAGCGGGCTGGCGCTACTGCCCCTGCTGCGCGACCGCCAGCCGCAGTGCCGGACGGTACTGCTGACGGGTTATGCGAGCCTGCGTACCGCCGTGGAAGCGGTCAAGCTCGGCGCGGTGGACTATTTGGCCAAGCCGGCCAGCCTCGATGAAGTCATCCAGGCCTTTGACCGTACTACCGGCAATCCGGCCGAACCGCCGCCGGAACAGCCGATGTCGGTCGACCGGCTGGAATGGGAACATATCCAGCGCGTGCTGGCCGAACACGAGGGCAATGTTTCCGCCACGGCCCGCGCGCTCAACATGCACCGCCGTACCCTCCAGCGAAAGCTGGCGAAGCGGCCCGTCAAACGATAGGAAACGAGTGATGAGCGACTTGCCGAACGATCTGCCGGATTGGCCCGACGACGAACTGTTCCGCGACGGCCTGGCGGCGCGTCGACAAGTGATGGGCGATGCCTTCGTCGACAAGGCGTTGTCCGGTGCGGACGATTTTTCCCGCCCGCTGCAGGAGTTCGTCACCCGCCATGCCTGGGGTTCCACTTGGACACGCGAAGGGCTGGACCGCAAGACGCGCAGCCTGATCACCCTGTCGATGCTGACGGCGCTGGGCCGT
>CBIHQA010000007.1:0-22394 GCA_966211475.1 uncultured Neisseriales bacterium | reverse complement strand
TGCGCGAAGGCGTGAAGGCGCTGACCAGCGCGTTCCCGGTGTATGGCGCGTAAGCTGCCATTTCAGGCGACAAGAGAGGGGGGCTTTGCTCCCCTTTTTTGTTTTTTGCGCCGTGCGATCTGGTTGCCGGCGCTGTTGACTACATTGCTGCTGACCGGTTGCGACACGCTGTCTTTCTACCGGCAAGCCGTCGGTGGCCAACTCGAAATCCTTTCCCGGCGCCAGTCAGTCGCTCGCCTGCTGGCCTCGCCGGATACGCCGCCTGATACCCGGCAATGGCTGCAAGACGCCCAGTCGATCCGCAACTACGCGAGTGCGACGCTGGGCCTGCCGGACAACGGTAGCTACCGTAGCTATGCCGACCTGCATCGCCCCTATGTGGTCTGGAATGTCATCGCCACGCCGGACGATTCGCTGACCCCCTATGTCGATTGTTTCCCCATCGCCGGCTGCGTGCCATACCGGGGCTTCTTCAGCGCTGAGGACGCCAAGGCCTTCGCGGCCAAGCGCCGCAAGGATGGCGCGGATGTCTTCAGTTATGGCGTGCCGGTGTATTCCACCCTTGGCTGGTTCGACGACCCGCTGCTTAACACCCTGCGCCGGATGTCCCGCCCGGAGCTGGCACGGCTGATTTTTCATGAGCTAGCGCACCAGGTGGTCTACGTGCCCGGCGACGCGGATTTCAACGAGTCCTACGCCACCGCCGTGGAGCTGGAAGGTGTGAAACGCTGGCTGGCCGAGCAAGGCACCGGAGAGGAACGCGCGGGCTATCGCGAGTCGGACGCACAGCAGGACGAATTCCTCTCCCTGATGCGATCGACGCGCGACGAACTTGCCAGCGCTTACGCCGCCGAGCCCGACCACCATGCCCGCCTCGTCGCCAAGGCGCGCATCCTCGCCAACCTTTCGCAACGGTATGAAGCGTGGAAGAGCGCCCACAACGGCTACACCGGCTACGACCATTGGTTCAAGCCGCTACCCGGCAATGCGCATTTCGCGATTCTGGCGACCTACGACCGCTGGGTGCCGGACTTCCGACGGATGTGGCAAATCTGTGGTGAGCCGAGCCGCTTCTATCGCTGGGCCAAGTACTTGGCCAAACAGGCAAACCGTGCCGACCTCCTGAAATCCGCTACCAGTTGCGAAGTCGGCTGATTCCAGGCTGAAGCGTTATACCACTGACACCCGGCGCGAAATTCGAACCCCGTGCCTCCGCGCCAGGTGACGCCCCCTTTATACTAAATCTGCCGTCCTCTGCCATTGGAGTCCGTGATGACCGAGCCCCAGCGCCCGTCCGACAAGCGAGTCCAACATTTCCGGCAGATCCTGGTGTGGCCGCTGCAACTGATGCCGATCCGCGAAGGTAGCCAGATCCAGAAGCACTGGGAACTGCTGGAGCAGCACGTCGGCACCGCGGCCAATCCCTGGCGTCCTCTCAGCCAAGCCTTTCCGGACGATCCCGCCCAGTTTTCCGAGCAGCAGTACCACGAATTCATCACCTTCCTGCCCTATGTGCAGCGCTTCCTGTATGGGGAAAGCCGCCGGGCCGGCCAGCAGTGCGACACGGGTGAATCTCCGTTGCGCCTGTTCCGCCGGGACGATGTCGCTTCGGTCCGCATTACGCCCAACGCCGGCGATGCGCCGCGCAGCTTGCAGGTCTACCGCACCGATCTTTGCTTTTTCTACGACATCGATATCGTTCTGCTGGTGATGGAGGTCGGGGCCGACAACGTCAGCCTGTTCGATGTGCAGGACACGCTGTATCGCTTTGGCCGCGCCTATCCGGCCGGGTGGGACGAGCAGAACCAGGGCCTGCACTGCATGTACCGGGTGGAGTGGCTGGATCAGGCGGGAGAGGTGTTGTCCACCTCCGATTACGAAAACCGCTCCCGCTATCTGTCCTTTGTCGGGCGGCATCGCGCCCCATGTATCGCCTCGCACTGGGCTTGGCTGATGCGGCCGATGGTGCTCGATCATGCCGACGAGCCTGGCGCGATCCGCTACCGGCAACTCGAGTACTACCGGATGCCCACCATGGCTTACCTGGCGATGGAGGACCCGCGCAGCCTGTCTCGCGGCGATTTCATCCGCCTGGGCTTGGTTACCGCCGCGGGCACCGACGTCACCCTGCCGTATGCCGACCAGCACTTGGCGAATTTCGAATCCAGCTACTGCTACGACCGCTACTGGGGCGCCGCCTCGGACGGGCCACCGACCCGTTTCCTGTGCTGTGGCCACGCGCTGGTAATGGTGGGTGACGCGAATTCCAGCCTGTTCACCGGTACGCAGACCGGCGTGCTGTCGCAGTTCCAGCGGCAGTACCTGCTGCTGTTCATGATTGCGCACTTCCAGAAGGCGGCGTTGCTGATGTTCTCCGACCGTCTGGCCGATGCGCTGAACCGCCTCGACATCCAGGACCCGGAGTCGGTCAAGCGCTTCAAGCGCATCATCCGGCAGGTCTTCGAGATCTTCCTGCGCTTCACACACCGCTACTGGTTCCACGAGCTATCGGACCTGGTGCAGTCCCGCGCGCTGTACCGTATGTGCACCGAGCACCTGGACAGCGAAGCGCTGTTCGCCGAGGTGAAGAACGAAATCCAGGAGATGAGCGACTACCTGGACAGCGATAGCCTGCGCCGCCAGGCCAACACCGTGGTCAAACTCACCATCGTGACCACCTTCGGCCTGATCGGCTCCGTCACCACCGGCTTCCTTGGCATGAACCTGCTGTCGGAGGCCGATGCGCCGCTGCCGATGAAGCTGGTCTACTTCTTTGCGACCCTGGGGCTGACCACCTGGCTGACCTTCTACACCGTGGTCAAATCCAAGCGCCTGTCCGACTTCCTGGAAGCGTTGTCAGATGAGCGTCTGCCGGCATCGGTCAAGATCGGTACCTTGGCGAGCGTCTGGCAGCGCGAAGACAAGCCCAAGGCAAGGCGCCTGTCGACCCCTCGCCAGCCCGGCGAGGAGGACGACTGAACCAACATGTACCTGCCAGCTCCGCTTGTGGCGCAAGTTGCCACCCGAGACACGCCAAAGCAGGGCGCGGCACGGTATCATTGTGCATCGCAAAGACCCGCCGGGCCGCGCGATGCCGACGATGGAGGTCAACCGGCCTCCGTTTCATTCCGCTTGCGGGTTCACCCGCATCGCCTTCGTCCTGCAACGCTGGAATCGGCAACGCCCGCCCGCATGACGTGGAGACCCGTCGATGAAGTGCCCGTTCTGCGGCTCGCTGGACACCCAGGTGATCGACACCCGGCTGACCGAAGATGGCGACACCATCCGCCGCCGCCGCCGCTGCGTATCCTGCGAAAAGCGCTTCAACACCTTCGAGACCGCCGAAGTCCGCATGCCCCAGGTCGTCAAGACCAACGGCATGCGCGTCGACTTCGACCGGGTGAAGCTCGCCAACAGCTTCATGCGCCCGCTGCACAAGCGCCCCGTCCCGACGACACTGGTCGACGAAGCGATCGCCCGCATCACCCAGCGCATCCTCAGCCTGGGCCTGCGCGAAATCCCCTCGCGCCAGATCGGCGAAATGGTCATCAACGAGCTGAAGAAGCTCGACCAGGTCGCCTACATCCGCTTCGCCTCGGTCTACCGCAGCTTCGAGGACGTGGAGGACTTCCGCGACGTGATCAAGGAAGTGCAGAAGAGCGACGGTGCATGACGCGGGTCGAAAACAGCAAGCTGAACGTCGTATTGTCTGACGTGGTCTGCCGTGATCCCTGGTTAGGATTGCCACTACCGGGTCGCCGGCAACAATACGCATCGATGGATTCCCGGAAAGCCCGCCTTGCCGTCTGAACAACTCGTCCACGCCACCGCTGCCCGGCCGGAAGATTTCGAATACATGCAGCGCGCGCTTCGGCAGGCTGCGCGCGGCGTGAACATCACCAGCCCCAATCCCAGCGTCGGCTGCGTGCTGGTCAAGGATGGTCACGTCGTCGGCGAAGGTCATACCCAACCGGCAGGTCAAGCCCACGCGGAAGTGATGGCCTTACGGGCGGCTGGCGAGGCCGCTGCCGGGGCGACGGCCTACGTCACACTGGAGCCGTGCAGCCATTTCGGCCGGACACCGCCCTGCGCCGATGCACTGGTCAAGGCCGGCGTGAAGCGGGTCGTCGTGGCTTCGGGGGACCCGAATCCGCTGGTAGCGGGGCAAGGGCTTTCCCGGCTCGATGCGGCGGGCATCGCCACCACGCTGGGCGTATTGGAAAACGAGGCCCGCGAGCATCACCGCGGCTTCATCAGCCGAATGACGCGCGGACGCCCCTGGTTACGGCTCAAGGCCGCCGCCACGCTGGATGGCAAGACCGGCCTGTTGAATGGCGAGAGCAAATGGATCACCGGGCCGGCTGCCCGTGCGGACGTTCAGCGCTTGCGGGCGCGCTCCTGCGCGATGCTCACCGGCGTCGGCACGATTCTGGCAGACGACCCGCAACTGACGGTTCGCGAACTGGACAGCGCACCCTGGCACGGCCGGCAACCGCTGCGGGTGGTGCTGGACAGCCATCTGCGGATTCCGCCGCATGCCCGGTTGTTCGAGGTGCCCGGCGTGCTCATCGCCTGCGCCGAGTATCATCCGGAGCGCGCCGCCATGCTCACCGAGCGCGGCGCGGAAGTGTTCGTGGTCCCCGGCGCGGGTGGTCAGGTGCATCTGCCGCAATTGCTGACCGAACTCGGCACGCGCGGCATCAACGAGCTGACGGTGGAGGCAGGCGCCGGCCTCAATGGCGCGCTGCTCGCTGCCGGGCTGGTGGATGAAATCGTGCTCTACCTGGCCCCCAAGCTGATGGGCGACCATGCCCGCGGCCTGTTCGCCATGCCGGAACTCGAACGCATGGACGAGGTGCGGAGCTGGCGGCTGCAGGATGTCCGACAAGTGGGCGAGGATATCCGCTTGATGTTGAGGCCGTCTGACACCAGATAAGGTGATCAGGCGGTCGAAGTACACGAATTGAGTCTGCGGATGCGTGCGGAATGCACCCTGCGCCGCAGCGTTGAACACAGTGCAGTCAAGTCAGCACGTACAAGGAGTCGTTCCATGTTTACCGGCATCATTCAGGCCGTCGGCAAGATCACCCACATCGAAGCGCGAGGGCAGGACATGCGCCTGGTGGTCGACGCAGGCGGGCTGGACCTGGGCGACGTCGCGCTCGGCGATTCGATTGCCCACAACGGTGTCTGCCTGACGGTGATCGAAAAGCTCGGCAACAGCTATGTGCTTGATGTGTCGGCCGAAACCCTGCGCGTGACGGTCGGCCTGGACCAGGTCGGCCTGCTGGTGAACCTGGAAAAGGCGCTGCGCCTCGCGGACCGGCTGGGCGGCCACCTCGTGTCCGGCCACGTCGACGGCGTCGGCGAAGTCGTCTCCTTCGAATGGGTCGGTGACTGCAAAGAACTGATCATCGACGCGCCTGAAGCGCTCGCCAAGTACTTCGCCACCAAGGGTTCGGCCGTCGTCAACGGCGTCAGCCTGACCGTCAACTGGGTGGAAGGCCGCCGCTTCTCGATCAACCTGATTCCGCACACGCTGGAACAGACCAACCTGCATCAGCTACAGGCCGGCAGCCGGGTCAACCTGGAAGTCGATCTGATCGCGCGCTACGTGGCGCGTATGCTGGGTAAGGAGTAACGCATGACTGCCATTTCATCCGTCGCCGAAATCATCGAGGAAATCCGCGCCGGCCGCATGGTCATCCTCGTCGATGAGGAAGATCGCGAAAACGAAGGTGATCTGGTGCTGGCCGCCGATCACGTCACGCCGGAAGCGATCAATTTCATGGCCAAGTTCGGCCGTGGCCTGATCTGCCTGACGCTGACCGAAGAACGCTGCCAACAGCTCGAGCTGCCGCAGATGGTTAGCAAGAATGGTACGCCCTACCAGACCAATTTCACCGTGTCGATCGAAGCGGCGGAAGGCGTGACCACCGGGATTTCGGCCGCCGACCGGGCGCACACCATCCGCGTGGCCGTGGCGCGCGACACCAAGGCGGAGCATCTGGTGCAGCCTGGCCATGTATTCCCGTTGCGGGCTCAGGAGGGCGGCGTGCTGGTGCGCGCCGGCCATACCGAGGCAGGTTGCGACCTGGGCCGCATGGCTGGCCTGACGCCGGCCTCGGTGATCTGCGAGATCATGAACGACGACGGCACCATGGCCCGCCTGCCGGAGCTGCTGGAGTTCGCCCGCGAGCATGGCCTGAAGATCGGCACCATCGCCGACCTGATCCAGTACCGCCACCAGACCGAAACCCTGGTGGAGCAGGTCGCCGTGCGCGAGGTGGAAACCGCCGCCGGCCTGTTCAACCTGCATGCCTTCCGCGACCGCCTGACCAACCAGGTTCACTTGGCGCTGGTGAAGGGCGAGATTCGGCCGGATGATGACATCCTGGTCCGCGTCCACGAGCCGCTGTCCGTGATCGACCTGCTGGACCTCGGTGCGCAAGGTCATAGCTGGGGCATCCATCCGGCGCTCAAGCGCATTGAGAAAGAAGGCCGTGGTGTGGCGCTGCTGCTGACCCGCTGTGAAAGCGGCGACGACCTGCTGTCCCGCGTGCTGCCGCCGGCCAGCCGGCGCAACGCCAAGTGGGATGCCAAGACCTTCGGTATCGGTGCGCAGATCCTGCGTGAGCTGGGGGTCGGCAAGATGCGCGTGATGGCGCAGCCGATGCGCCTACCGAGCATGACCGGCTTCGGGCTGGAGATCACCGGCCACGAACTGCCAGAGGGATGTGCGTGAGTCCAGAACAGGTCGTGCAGGCCCAGCTTGACGCCTACAACGCCCGCGACCTGGAACGTTTCGTCGCCTGCTATCACCAGGATGTGATGCTGCTCGACTTCCCGTCGATGCGGCCGATCCTGCAGGGGAAGGAAGCGCTGTCGGCCCACTATCGCGACAAGCGCTTCAACCTGGCGGCGCTCCACGCCGAGCTGGTGTCGCGCACCGTGCATGGCAAGGTGGTGATCGACCGCGAACGGGTGACGGGTGTCCGCCCCGAACCCGTGGATGCCGTGGCCATCTATCACGTCGAAGACGGGTTGATCCGGACCGTCTGGTTCGTCGTGGCGGTTACGTAGTGGGGTTGGTCGGAGGCCACAAGCGGCGCGGACCCAGGGGCGCGGTTTCGAATCGTTGCGCCCGCTCCGCTTGACGCATCCTACTCCAGGCTCGGTTCGCAACCTTCAATCCAGCCCGTGAGCGGGGATCGGTTGCGACAGCGCCACACCGGTTTCCGCAGTCGCCTTCACAGCCGCCATCAGCGGAGCCAGATCGTACCCCTGCTTCACCAGCCAACTATCGTCGTAATACGTCTCGCTGTAGCGTTCCCCACCGTCGCACAGAATCGTGACGATGGAGCCTTGCTCCCCGGCCGCTTTCATCCTCATCGCCACTTCCAGTGCACCGATGAAGTTGGTCCCGGTTGAACCACCGACTCGTCTGCCCAGGCGACCGGCCAAATAGTGCATGGCCGCCAGCGACAACGCGTCCGGTACCTTCACCATCGCATCCACCACGCCAGGGATGAAGGACGCCTCCACCCGCGGCCGGCCGATGCCTTCGATGCGCGAACCACAGTCCAGCGTCAGCGACGCATCGCGGCTAACAAAGTAATCGAAAAAGACCGACCGTTCCGCATCCGCGCAGAGCACCTGCGTGGGCAGCTGACGGTAGCGGACATAACGGCCAATGGTCGCCGTGGTGCCGCCCGTGCCTGGGCTGGCGACGATCCAGTGCGGTACCGGATGCGGCTCGTCCGCCAACTGGTGAAAGATCGACTCCGCGATGTTGTTGTTGGCACGCCAGTCGGTGGCCCGCTCCGCATGGGTGAACTGATCCATGAAATGCCCGCCGGTCTCGCGGGCGAGGCGCTCGGATTCCTGGTAGATCAGGGTCGGGTTATCCACCAGGTGGCATTGCCCACCCTGGAATTCGATCGCGGCAATCTTGTCGCGAGACGTCGTGGCAGGCATCACGGCGATGAAGGGAAGGCCCAGCAGCCGCGCGAAATAGGCTTCCGAGATCGCGGTCGATCCGCTCGACGCCTCGACCACGGTGCTGCGCGCATGCAGCCAGCCATTGCACAACGCATACAGGAACAGCGAGCGTGCCAGCCGGTGCTTCAAGCTGCCGGTCGGGTGGCTCGACTCGTCTTTCAGGTACAGGTCGATACCCGGAAAGCCGGGCAACGGCAGGGCGATCAGGTGCGTATCGCTGGACCGGGTAAAGTCCGCGTTGATCCGTCTGACCGCTTCGCGAATCCAGTCACGCTGGCTCATGCCGTGCTCCTTTTGATCAGGGGAGAGGCATTATAGGGTGAGCCCTTTCGAAAGGGGCTCCGTAGTACCCGCCTCGTCAAGGGGCAAGAGAGCAAGGAGGCATGTTTCACTATGGAAAAGTGCTGACCGGCGGTTTGGTTTTCCCGCCGTGGTGGAGCCATACTTCTTGTAGGGCAGTGTAGCGGGCCAGTGACATGCTTGCTGCGGTTGGTAATTCTTCTCTGGCGGCATACGACGTCGGGAGCCAACCCGCCAATACGGCGGGCGGGCAGCGTTCGGCCGCGCAACAGCCGGCCGTTCGCAAAGCCGGGCAAGAACTGTCCGCGGACGACAAGACCAAGCTCGACAAGCTCAAGCAACGCGACCGTCAGGTCCGTCAGCACGAGGCCGCCCATATTGCCGCAAGCGGCGGGCTGGCGGCTGGCGCGCCCACCTACCAGTACGAACAAGGGCCGGACGGGAACCGCTACGCGGTGGGGGGCGAGGTACAGATCAGCGTCTCGGAAGGCAATTCTCCCGAGGAGACCCTGTCTCGTGCCAGCCGAATCCGCGCTGCCGCATTGGCGCCGGCCGATCCCTCCCCGCAAGACCGCGCCGTTGCTGCGCTGGCTAGCCAGATGGCGACCAAGGCAAGGTCGGAAATCGCACAGGAAAGTGCCGACCAGTTGAAGGTGCAACAGCAGGACACTCGCGAAAGCTCCCCCAAACTGCTCAACGGCGAAGACATCAACCGTCTCTTCGTGCCCGACAAGCCGGCGCAACGAGGCGGTCACATCGATGTGCACGCCTGACCGAACCCGGCAAGCGGACCAGTTCCCTGACAAAGCCCGATGGCCCGCTTGCGGGTCATCTTCAATATGCTCTCCCGCCGGCGGGCGGGAGTTGGAGGGTGGGAAAGTCTCAGGGAGGCTGCCGATGGGTTGCTGCCGGTCAAACCAGCAAAGCTTGCTTTGTGCCCGTTGACGGGTATGGCTTTCGCCCATGTCGCCGCCGGCGGGAGTTGGAGGGTGGGAAAGTCTTGAGGGGCTGCGAATGGGCTGCCGTCGGTCAAACCAGCAAAGCTTGCTTTGCGCCCATCGGAAGCCGTGCTTCCCCGCCTTTGTCAGCAGCCCGGCGTGATATAATCGCTGGTTCATCAATAACGTGCGGTTTCGGGAGCCCCCATGAGTTCTAGCGGCCAACCCCGCTTTGACGGCATTCGCGAGTTCACCACCGACCTGTCCGGCGCCGGACTGACCATTGGCGTCGTGATGAGCCGCTTCAATCCCGACGTGTGCGAAGGCTTGCTGTCGGCCTGCGTGGAAGAGCTGCTGCGCCTTGGCGTGGTCCGCGAGCATGTCCATATCGCCACCGTCCCCGGTGCGCTGGAAATCCCCCTGGTGCTGCAACGCATGGCCCAGGGCGGCCGCTACGACGCCCTGATTGCGCTGGGTGCCGTGATCCGCGGCGAAACCTACCATTTCGAACTGGTCTCGAACGAACAAGGCGCTGGCATCACCCGCGTCGGCCTGGATTACGACATCCCGGTCGCCAACGGCGTGCTGACGACCGATACCGACGACCAGGCGTTGGCCCGCGTCACCGAGAAGGGGCGCGACTGCGCCCGTACCGCGGTGGAAATGGCCAATCTGCTCAACCAATTGGGTGATTGATCCGGATGTCCCAGGAACAACCAAAGAAGAGTGCCCGCCGCCGCAGCCGCGAGCTGGTGGTGCAAGGCCTGTACCAATGGCAACTGGTCGGCCACGACGCGATGCAGATCGAGCTGAACCTGCGTGAAGAAGCCGCCGAGTTCGGCAAGTGCGACGTCACGCTGTTCAAGTCGCTGCTCAACGGCGCCATCGACCACTCCGCCGACCTGCAGACGCACATCGAGCCCTTCCTCGACCGCGCCTATGCAGAGATCAGCCCGGTGGAAAAGGCCATCCTGCTGCTGGCGACCTACGAGTTCGTCCACAACCCGGACGTGCCGTACCGCGTGGTGATCAACGAAGCCATCGAGCTTGCCAAGACCTTCGGCGGCACCGACGGTCACAAATACGTGAACGGCGTGCTCGACAAGCTCGCGATTCGCCTGCGTGCGGCCGAAGTGGAAGCCGCGCGCCAGCAGCGTCGCTCAGAAGGCTGAGCGCATGCGGCGGCTCGGCCTGATCGGCGGAATGAGCTGGACATCGACCGCCGTCTACTACCGTGCAATCAACGAAGGTGTGCAGGCCCGCCTTGGCGGCCTGCACTCTGCCGATCTGCTGCTGCATTCCGTCGATTTCGCATCGATCGCCCGCATGCAGCAGGCCGGTGAATGGCAGGCTGCTGCCGACCAGCTGGCGGGTTCCGCCCGCAAGCTGGCGTCGGCAGGCGCGCAGGCGCTGGTCCTGTGCACCAACACCATGCACAAAGTGGCGGACCAGCTACAGGCTGCCGTGGACGTGCCCCTGCTGCACATCGTCGATCCCACCGGGGATGCCTTGCGTGCCGCCGGCATCGAACGGGTAGCCCTGCTCGGTACCCGCTTTACCATGGAAGAACCGTTCTATCGGGATCGGCTGCAAGCTCGTTTCGCCATCGAAGCCATCCAGCCCGAGGTGACCGCGCGTGAGGACATGCACCGCATCATCTACGAAGAGCTGTGCCGCAACATCATTTCCGACGTATCGCGTCAGCGCGTCCGCAACATCGTGGCGGACCTGAAGCGGGCCGGCGCCCAGGCGGTGATTCTCGGTTGTACCGAGATCGGTCTGTTGGTCGGGGCGGACGACCTGTGTCTGCCCACCTTCGATACCACGGCGCTGCATGCCGCGGCAGCGGTTGACTTTGCCGTTGCGGATGCTTGAACCGACCCTCTCCCGACCCGTGCCCTCCGAATTCGACATCATCGCGCGTTATTTCACCCGCCCGGCCCGTAATGCGGTGCTCGGCGTCGGGGATGACGCGGCCCTGGTCGCCCCGACACCCGGCATGCAGCTGGCCCTGTCTGCCGACATGCTGGTCGCCGGGCGCCATTTCCTGACTGATGTGGATCCACGGACGCTGGGTCACAAGGTGCTGGCCGTTAACCTGTCGGACATGGCGGCCATGGGTGCTTCGCCGAAATGGGCCTTGCTGTCCGGGGCGCTGCCGGAAATCGACGAGCCCTGGATCGCCGCCTTTGCCGATGGCCTGTTTGCGCTGGCAGACCGGTACGACGTCTCGCTGGTTGGCGGCGACACTACCTCCGGCCCGCTCAACTTCTCCGTGCAGATCATGGGGGACGTGCCACCCGGCGCGGCATTGCGGCGAGATGGTGCCAAGGCGGGGGACGATATCTGGGTGAGCGGTACGCTGGGCGATGCGGCGTTTGCCTTGCGCGCCTTGCTGGGCGAAGTACCACTGACCGGTGACGAACTGGCCGAACTCCGTATCCGGCTGGAAACCCCGGAGCCCCGCATCGCCTTGGGCTTGGCCCTACGCGGGCTGGCGACTTCCGCGCTGGATATTTCGGATGGCCTGGCGGGGGATCTCGCCCACATTGCCAAGCGATCCAATCTAGCCGCCGTGGTGAATGTGGAGGCGGTACCGGTGTCCGGCATCGTTGCCGAGTTGAGAGCCCACCCACTGTATTCCCAATGCGTGCTGGCGGGGGGCGACGACTACGAACTCTGCTTTACCGCACCGGCTTCGGCCCGCGGCGACCTGGATGCCCTAAGCGGCAGCCTCGGATTGCCCCTGACCCGCGTCGGCCACGTGGAAGCTGTAGGGGAAGACGGGCCGGGCATCCGTTGGCAGGACGAGCAGGGGCGACCCGTCATGCAACGCTGGCGCGCCTGGGACCATTTCGCATGAAGCCGTCGCCGCGTATCCCCGCCGCGTTCCTGGTTTCCCATCCCACTCATTTCATCGCCATGGGCTTCGGTAGCGG
Source organism: uncultured Neisseriales bacterium (assembly GCA_966211475.1). Lineage (GTDB taxonomy): Bacteria > Pseudomonadota > Gammaproteobacteria > Burkholderiales > Leeiaceae > Leeia. Next base: position 10,216 of record CBIHQA010000007.1, on the reverse strand, counting down.
ACTGGCCCCGGTTGCACCGGGCACGTTCGGCAGTCTGGCGGCGTGGCCGCTGTTCCTGATCCTGGCGCAGTTTTTCACTCCCAACCAGATCCTGCTGCTTTGCTTGCCCCTGTTCGTACTGGGCACCTACTGTTGCCACCGCACCGGCCGCGACCTGGGCGTGGCGGATCACGGCGGCATCGTCTGGGATGAGGTGGTGGCCTGCCTGGCGTTGCTGTCCCTGGTGCCATTGGCCTGGGTTCCGCAGGGGCTGGTGTTGCTGCTGTTCCGCGTGTTCGACATCCTCAAGCCTTGGCCCATCCGCTGGTTCGACGCGCGGCTCAAGCACGGCTTTGGCGTGATGCTGGACGATCTGATCGCCGCACTGTTCACCTATCCCGTCTACCTCGGTGTGATGGCGTTGCTCGGCCATCTTGCCTGATTCTTCCTCCTGACCCATGTCGCAACATACCTTCTCACCCAGCCAGGGAACCCAACTGACGCCGAAGACCTGGTACGAGCAGGCGCTGACGCATCAGGGATTTCAGAGCGACCCTGCGCAGGCCGCCGCGATCGAGCGGCTGGAAGCGCTGTACCAGCAGCTGATGCTCTTCAAGCAGAAACGGCATCGCGCTTTTGCCCGCTTCCTGCCGGATCCGGATGTTCCGCAAGGGGTCTACCTGTGGGGTGGGGTGGGGCGGGGCAAGAGCTTCCTGATGGACGCCTTCTATGCCTGTTTGCCATACCGGCGCAAGCATCGCGTGCACTTCCATCACTTCATGTTCGACGTGCACAAGGAACTGCGGCAGCTCAAGGGCGAAGCCGACACCCTCCAGATCGTCGCTGACCGTATCGCCAAGAAATACCGGGTGATCTGCTTCGACGAATTCCACGTCAGCGACATCGCCGATGCCATGATCCTGGGGCGGTTGATGCGCGCCCTATTCGAACGGGGCGTGGTGTTCGTGATGACCTCCAACTATCCGCCGGACGGGCTCTACCCGAACGGCCTTCAGCGCGAAAACTTCCTGCCGGCCATCGCGCTGCTGAACGAGAACCTCGACGTCCTGAACGTCGACAATGGCCAGGACTATCGGTTGCGCACCCTGACGCGCATCCCGGTCTACCTGACCCCTCATGATGCCGAGACCAACAACAAGCTGACCGAACTCTTCAATGAGATTGCCACTGGTCGCGACGAAAAGAACGATATCACCATCGAAGCCCGGACCTTCCGTGCCAAGCGCCGCGCTCCGGGCGTGGCATGGTTCGATTTCGCCACCCTCTGTGGCGGCCTGCGCAACCAGGTCGACTATCTGGAACTCGCCCGTACCTACCCGACGCTGATCCTGTCCGAAGTCCCGAAGATGGGGCCGGCCATGGCCTCCGAAGCACGACGCTTCACCTGGCTGGTGGACGTCTGCTACGACCAGCGCGTCAAACTCATCCTCTCCGCCGCCGTGCCCGCCGAACAGCTCTACACCGAAGGCAGCTTCGCGCACGAATTCGTCCGCACCGTCAGCCGCCTACAGGAAATGCAGAGCAAGGAATATCTGGCTCTCGCACACGTCGGATGATTCGTGTGGCCTGATTGAGGCTGAATCCGTCAGGTTCTACTCTACCTAACGCATTTAAATAGCCGGCTGTGGCCGCCGCTTCGATAACGCCCCAACGAGCGACAGCGAGGCTCCCTCGCCGGCGGGCGAGGGCGGGGGGAGTGGGGTTTATCCAGAGAAGCGGCGATACTTAGCCCCAGCCAGAATCAGTCGGGCTTTGCCCGACGCCCGCCCTCGCCAAGCTCTACCACCTCACCGCCGCTTACCTTAGCGTATAATCTGCCCGTTTCGCAGCCCGCGACGGAGACGCGATGTTGACCGAAGACAACCTGGCCGCTACGCAGCCCCGAATCCTCATCGTCGATGACTCCCGTATGGTTCGGGCGACGCTCAAGAAGCACCTGGCCGAGCATTACGATCTGGTCGAAGAGGCGGATGGCGAAGCTGCCTGGCTGCGTATCAACCAAGATCCGTCGATCAAGCTGGTGATCAGCGACGTCTCCATGCCCAAGCTCGACGGGCATGGCCTGCTGCAGCGTCTGCGCAGCAGCGAGCTACCCAGCGTGCGCTTCCTGCCGGTCATCATCATCTCCGGCGACGAAGAGGACGAGGCCAAGGCAAAGGCGGTAGAACTGGGCGCAAGCGATTTCATCACCAAGTCCACCGACCAGGTGGAGCTGCTGGCCCGCATCCAGACCAATATGCAGCGCTCGGTTGCCGAACGCGATCTGCGGCAGGCGCAGCATGCGCTGGAATACACGGCCACCACGGATTCCGTCACTGGCCTGTTCACCCAGAATTACCTGATCCGGCAGGGCGAGAAGTTCATGGCCTACGCCAAGCGGCACGACGAGCCGCTGGCGGTGATCGTGCTGGCGCTCGACCGCTACGATATGTTGTCGCAGACCTACCCGACGGCAGTCTGCAACAAGATCCTGCAGTTGTTCGGCAAGATGCTGCTGGGCAAGCTTCGGAACGAAGACGTGGTGTCCCGTTGCGAAGACCAGTATTTCGCCGTTGCGTTGCCGAATACCTCGCTGAACCAGGCAATTGTCGTTGCCGACCGCGTCTGCCAAGCAACCGCCAACGCGAAGGTGACCTACAAGGGCGACTCCATCCACCTGTCGTGCAGTATCGGCCTGGCGTGCAGTAACCAGGAGCAGATGGACGGTTTTGAGTCTCTGCTTGAGCTCGGCTCCGCGCGGTTGGCAATTGCACAGGACAAGGGTGGAAACTGGATCGAGGGTCAGGCGAATGTCGCCCTGCCAGTTCGCCCCCGCAGCGAAGCAGCACCGGCGCAAATGCCCGACGAATCCGAAGCTGGCGGCCTTATCCCGCTGGAGACCGCGCTGGACTGGCTGGAGGAGGGGCGGGATACCGAGGTCGCACCGCATCTTCCGGCACTGCTGGAAAGCCTGCTGCCGCTGCTGGCATTGACCGAGCGGGTCTATGGAGACTTGACGCTCTCTTCCCTGCAGACTCGCGTGTCCTGAGTTGCGGGCGACGAGGGAAACAAAAGCGGGCATTCAGCCTGCTTTTTTTCAATCTGCTTTTTGAGAGTTGTGCCCGACTTGGCTATGGATGTGGTGCACTCGCCGGCGCAGGCGGCACAACCGGCTTGACTTGCGGAGCAGGCTTGGGCGCCACCGGCATCGGTTTGCCAGCCTTGTCCTTATGCGGCTTGGGCGGTGCGGGCGGCGGAGCCGGGTGGGTCTGCTGCTTGCTCGGCGGAAGCGCCTTGTATTTCTGGTAGGCCTTGCGCGCATCTCGGCGTTGCTCGGGCGTCATCGAAGCCCATTGCTTCAGCCGCTGCTGGACCCGTTCCTTCTGCTCGGTAGACAACTTCGGGTAGCGGTCCGCCACCCCGATCAGGGCATGCTGCTGCTTGGGCGACATGGCGGACCAGTCTTCTGCCACCGGTGCCAGGACGGCGCGCTGCGCGTCGGTCAGGCTGGCCCACGGCTGTGGGCCTTCCGCTGCCGTGGCGTAACAGGCGACACAGAGGAGAAGCAGACCTAGGATGCGTCGGATGCTTGGGCCAGCCATTGTTGGAAATGCTCGTCCAGGTAAGTGTGAGGGGGCAGTTCGTCCGACAGCAGCTGAACGTCCACGTCCGCGATTTCGTTTGCCGGGTCCTGCTGCCACCACCAGGTGCCAGCCCCCAGCGCGATGACCGTCACGCTTGCGATGGCCGACACGCGCAGCGCATGTCGGTGAAAGTCGATGACGGGTTGGAGCAGGTATCGCAAGCCGTGTCGTTGAGCGGGGCGGTGTCGGGCCAGGGCAGCTTGTCGGGCCAGCGCAAGGCGCTGCGCAGCCTCCGGAGAAATCTCTCCGGAACGCTGGTTAAGTGCAGTCCTGACCTGGTGAATCAGCGCTTTTTCATTCATCGCCGCTCTCCTCGACTCCGTGTTGCCGCATCCAGGCGGACATGGCGCTCACCGCACGAGAGCAGTGCGTTTTCACGCTGCCCTCCGAGCATCCCATGATCGCCGCCGTATCGGCCACGTCGTACCCTTCCCAATAACGCAACAGGAACGCTTCGCGCTGCCGCTCCGGCAGCCGATGCAATCCCGACTCCACCAATGCCATGACCTGCTGGTCGGCGATCAGTCTGGCCGGATCGCCGGTGCCACGGGGGGCTTCTACCTCCAGCGAATCGAGCGGATCGATTTCCTCGCCGTCTTCGCCCTTGCCAAACAAGGTTGCCAACGGCGTGATCCAGAAATTGCGTAACTTCTGGCGCCGATGATGATCGGTAATCCCGTTCTGCAGAATCCGGTAGAACAGCAACGGAAGCTCTTCAACCGGCTTGTCGCCATACTTCTCCGCCAGCTTCAGCATAGCGTCCTGAACCATGTCCAGTGCAGTATCTTCGTTCTGGACAGCCATCATGGCGTACTTGAATGCCCGCCTCTCCACCTCCTGGAGGAATCGGGACAGCTCGTTCAGGCTCGCCATGGTTTGGGCCCGGGCAACAACGGGTCTGACATCATGCTTACTGGGTACAACGCGATTCGCCGTAGTTGGTTGACAGAGTGAGAGACGCAAAAATGTAAAAATGGGAGGCATAGCCTCCCATTCTTCTGTGGCGCACAGCGTGAGCGGCGCGCAACAGTTTACTGCGTTTTGTTACTTCTTGCGCGCCGGGGGCAGGTCGGTGCAGCTGCCTTCGGCCACTTCCGCCGCGAGGCCGACCGATTCGCCCAGGGTCGGGTGCGGGTGGATGGTCTTGCCGATATCCACCGCATCTGCGCCCATTTCGATCGCCAGGCAGATTTCGCCGATCAGGTCACCTGCATGCGTACCGACAATGCCGCCGCCGATGATGCGATGGGTTTCTTTGTCGAACAGCAGCTTGGTGAAGCCTTCGTCGCGCCCGTTGGCAATGGCTCGGCCGGAGGCGGCCCACGGGAACAGGCCCTTCTCGTAGGCGATGCCTTGTGCCTTGCACTGTTCTTCGGTGAGGCCGACCCAGGCGACTTCCGGATCGGTGTAGGCCACCGACGGGATCACACGGGCGTCGAAGAACACCTGCTCGCCGTGGGCGACTTCAGCCGCCACGTGGGCTTCGTGCACCGCCTTGTGGGCCAGCATCGGCTGACCGACGATGTCGCCGATCGCGAAGATGTGCGGCACGTTGGTGCGCATTTGCCGGTCGACCGGGATGAAGCCGCGATCGCTCACTACCACGCCGGCGTTTTCTGCGCCGATCAGCTTGCCGTTCGGCGCGCGGCCGGCGGCGACCAGTACCAGGTCGTAGCGTTGCGGTTCGGCCGGAGCCTGTTCGCCCTCGAAGGTGACCCAGACGCCATCGGCCTTCGGTTCGACGGCGACCGTCTTGGTCTTGAGCATGATGCGGTCGAAGCGGTCCTGGTTCATCTTCTGCCAGACCTTGACCAGGTCGCGGTCAGCGCCTTGCATCAGGCCGTCGAGCATTTCCACCACGTCGAGGCGGGCACCCAGGGTGGAATAGACGGTGCCCATTTCCAGGCCGATGATGCCACCGCCGACGATCAGCATCTAGCCCGGCTTCTGGCGCAGCTCCAGCGCGCCGGTGGAGTCGACGATGCGCGGATCTTCCGGGATGAAGGGCAGCTTCACCACGCGCGAACCGGCGGCGATGATGGCTTGCTTGAACTTGATCACCTTCTTGTCGCCGGTCTTGTCCTGGCCGTCACCGCTGGTGAGTTCCACCTGCAGATGATACGGATCCAGGAAGGTACCGACGCCGCGCACGACTTCCACCTTGCGGGCCTTGGCCATGCCGGCCAGGCCGCCGGTCAGCTTGCCGACGACCTTTTCCTTGTAGCCGCGCAGCTGGTCCAGGTTGATCTGCGGTTCGCCGAACACGATGCCGTTGGCGGCCAGATGCTTGGCTTCGTCGATCACCGCCGCGTTGTGCAGCAGCGCCTTGGACGGGATGCAACCCACGTTCAGGCAGACGCCGCCCAGCGTGGCGTAGCGTTCGACGATGACGGTCTTCATGCCGAGGTCGGCGGCGCGGAAGGCGGCGGAGTAGCCGCCGGGGCCGGCGCCCAGGACCAGCATTTCGCATTCGATGTCAGCGCTGCCGCCAAAGCTGCCGGCGGCCGGTGCGGGGGTCGCAGCGGCAGGTGCAGCTTGCGGCGCGGGCGCTGCTGCCGGTGCGGCAGCAGGCTTCGGCGCTTCCGCGGCGGCGCTAGCGGAGGCTTCCACCGTCAGGATCACGCTGCCTTCAGAGACCTTGTCACCGACCTTGACCTTGATGTCCTTGATCACGCCGGCGCTGGAGGCCGGGACTTCCATGGTGGCCTTGTCGGTTTCCAGGGTGATCAGGGAGTCGTCCACGGCGATGGTGTCGCCCGGCTTGACCAGCACTTCGATCACGTCGACGTTCTTGTAGTCGCCGATGTCCGGGACTTTCAGTTCGATCACGTTGCTCATCTTGTTATTCCCGTGAGAAGCGAGGAGGGGGCGGCGCGTAAGGCGCCCGCCCGCAAGCAGGGGCGGATTGCTCCGCCCCGTTGCTGCATCCCTCGCTTAGAGCATCACCCGGCGGAAGTCGGCCAGAATCTGCGCGAAGTAGGTGTTGAAGCGGGCGGCTTCCGCGCCGTCGATCACGCGGTGATCCCACGACAGCGACATCGGCAGCGTGAGGCGCGGCGTGAACTGCTTGCCATCCCACACCGGCTTCATGTACGAGCGGCAGACGCCCATGATCGCTACTTCCGGCGCATTGATGATGGGCGTGAAGTAGGTACCACCGATGCCACCCAGGCTGGAGATCGAGAAGCAGCCACCCTGCATCTGCTCGGGCTTGAGCTTGCCGTCGCGAGCGAGCTTGGCCAGTTCACCCATTTCCTTGGCGATCTGGATCACTCCCTTCTGGTCGACATCGCGGATCACCGGCACGACCAAGCCGTTCGGCGTGTCGGCGGCGAAACCGATGTGGAAGAATTGCTTCAGCACCAGTTGATCGCCGTCGAGCGAGGCGTTGAAGGTCGGGAATTTCTTCAGCGCGGCGGCAGCGGCCTTCAGCAGGAAGGCGAGCATGGTCACCTTGGTGCCCGACTTCTCGTATTCCTTGTTGAGCTGCACGCGGAAGGCTTCCAGCTCGGTGATATCCGCATCGTCGTGGTTGGTGACGTGCGGGATCATCACCCAGTTGCGGTGCAGGTTTGCGCCGGAGATCTTCTTGATGCGCGACAGCGGCTGCTTTTCGACCGGACCGAACTTGGAGAAGTCGACCTTCGGCCACGGCAGCACATCCAGGCCCGAACCGCTGCCACCGGTGGCCGGTGCGCTGGCGGCGGGCAAGGTGCCGCTTTCCACCTGCTTCATCACACCCTTGACGAATTTCTGCACGTCGTCCGTGACGATGCGGCCCTTGGCGCCGGAGCCGGTGACCTTGGACAGGTCTACGCCCAGTTCACGAGCGAACTTGCGTACCGACGGGCTGGCATGGGCCTTGGAGAAGCCGACTTCGTCGATCGGGGTAAAGGCGGGCGGCAGATGAGAGGGCATCAGATTGCCGTCCATGCCGGCAGAGACGCGCTGCGCGGCAGCCGGTGCGGCAGCGGCAACACTGGCGGTCGGTGCCGGGGCTGCGGCAGCCTGAGGGGAAGGCGCCGGAGCGGCTGCCTGGGGAGCGGCGGCCGCGCCGCTGCTTGCCACGGTCAGGATGACCGCGCCTTGCGACACCTTGTCACCCACCTTGATGCGCACATCCTGCACCACACCGGCGGCCGTCGACGGCACTTCCATGGTGGCTTTGTCGGTTTCCAGGGTGATCAGCGAGTCGTCCACCGCGATGGTGTCGCCGGCCTTCACCAGGACTTCGATCACGTCGACGCCCTTGTAGTCGCCGATGTCCGGCACCTTGACCTCGACCGTGCCGCCGGATGCGGCAGTCGGTGCAGGTGCTGCGGCAGCGGCGGCCGGGGCCGGAGCAGCAGGCGCTGCTGCCGGAGCCGGGGCGGGCTTCGGCGCTTCCGCCGGTGCGGCGGCACTTTCAGCGGCGTCCACCACCACGATCAGGCTGCCCTCGGAGACCTTGTCGCCGACCTTGACCTTGATTTCCTTGACCACGCCCGCGCTGGAGGCGGGGACTTCCATGGTGGCCTTGTCGGTTTCCAGGGTGATCAGCGAGTCGTCCACCCCGACCGTGTCGCCGGGTTTGACCAGCACTTCGATGACATCGACGTCCTTGTAGTCGCCGATGTCCGGGACCTTCAGTTCGATGAGCTTGCTCATTGTTTGTTCTCGTTAGTCGCAGCAAACATCGGGCGGCGTTTCCGCCGCCCGGACGAGTGTCTTAAACGGTCCAGGGGGCCGGCTTGTTCGGGTCGATGCCGTACTTGGCGATCGCCTTGGCCGGTGCATCCTTGGCGACCTTGCCTTCCTTGGCAAGCGAGGTCAGCGCGGCCAGCGTCACGTAGAAGCGGTCGACTTCGAAGAAGCGGCGCAGCTTCTTGCGGGTGTCCGAGCGGCCGAAGCCGTCGGTGCCCAGCACGGTGTAGCTGCCTGGCAGATAGCCACGTACCTGGTCGGCAAAGTTGCGGACGTAGTCGGTCGCTGCGATGAACGGGCCGGTGCGGCCATCCAGCGCGGTGTCGATCCAGCTCTTCTTCTGCGTGTCGGCCGGGTGCAGCAGGTTCCAGCGGTCGGCCGCCATGGCATCGCGCTTCAGCTCGTTGAAGCTGGTCACGCTCCAGATGTCCGCTTCCACGCCCCAGTCGTCGCGCAGCAGGTCGGCGCCGGCGATCACTTCGCGCAGGATGGTGCCGGAGCCCATCAGCTGCACCTTGGTCTTCGCGTCCTTGGCGCCTTCGCGCAGCAGGTACATGCCCTTGAGAATGCCTTCCTCGGCACCTTCCGGCATGTCCGGGTGGGCGTAGTTCTCGTTCATCAGGGTGAGGTAGTAGAACACGTCCTCATTGTCCTGATACATGCGGCGCAGGCCGTCCTGCACGATCACCGCGACTTCGTAGGAGAAGGTCGGGTCGTAGGAGATGCAGTTCGGGATGAAGCTGGCGAAGATCTGGCTGTGGCCGTCTTCGTGCTGCAGGCCTTCGCCGTTCAGCGTGGTCCGGCCGGCGGTGCCGCCCAGCAGGAAGCCGCGGGCGCGCAGGTCGCCAGCCGCCCAGGCCAGGTCGCCGATACGCTGGAAGCCGAACATCGAGTAGTAGATGTAGAACGGGATCATCGGCACGCCATGGTTGGCGTAGGCGGTAGCCGCCGCGATCCAGTCCGACATGCCGCCGGCCTCGTTGATGCCTTCCTGCAGGATCTGGCCCTTGGTGTCTTCCTTGTAGAACATTAGCTGGTCGGCGTCCTGCGGCACGTACATCTGGCCGATGGTGGACCAGATGCCGAGCTGGCGGAACATGCCTTCCATACCGAAGGTGCGGGATTCGTCCGGCACAATGGGCACCACGTGCTTGCCGATACTCTTGTCCTTCACCAGCTGGCCCAGCATCTGCACGAAGGCCATGGTGGTGGACAGTTCGCGCTCGCCGGAGGACTTCAGCAGACGTTCGAAGGTGGCCAGTGCCGGGATCGCCAGTTCGCTCTTCACCGGGTGGCGGGCCGGCAGGTAGCCGCCCAGCGCCGCGCGGCGTTCGCGCATGTATTGCATTTCCGGACTGTCTTCGGCCGGCTTGTAGTACGGCACGTTCGGCAGGTCTTCGTCGGACACCGGGATGCGGAAGCGGTCGCGGAATTCCTTCAGTGCTTCCAGATCGACCTTCTTCTGTTGGTGGGCGATGTTCTGGGCTTCACCGGCGCGGCCCATGCCATAGCCCTTGATGGTCTTGGCGAGGATCACGGTCGGGCGGCCGTTCGGGTTGGTCACTGCTTCGTGGTAGGCAGCGTAGACCTTGTGCGGGTCGTGACCACCACGGTTCAGGCGCCAGATGTCTTCGTCGGACATGTTGGCGACCATCTCGGCCAGTTCCGGATACTTGCCGAAGAAGTGGTCACGGACGTACTTGCCGTCCTTGGACTTCATGGTCTGGTAGTCGCCGTCCACGCATTCTTCCATGCGCTTTTTCAGCAGGCCCTTGGTGTCCTTCGCGAGCAGCGGATCCCAGAAGCTGCCCCACACCACCTTGATCACGTTCCAGCCGGCGCCACGGAAGTCGGATTCCAGTTCCTGGATGATCTTGCCGTTGCCGCGCACCGGGCCGTCCAGGCGCTGC
>CBIHQA010000006.1:0-24095 GCA_966211475.1 uncultured Neisseriales bacterium | reverse complement strand
GCCAAAGATGCCGACCAGGTTGAACAGGGCGGCGAGCACCGGCATCGACAGCACACCAGCCCAGAAGCGGGGCGCGACCACGCGGGCGACCGGTTCCACCGCCATCATTTCCATCGCCGACAATTGCTCGGTCGCCTTCATCAGGCCGATACCGGCGGTGATCGCCGAGCCTGCGCGGCTGGCAAACAGCAGTGCCGCGAGCACTGGCCCCAGCTCACGGGTCAGCGACAGCGCCACCACGACCCCTACGCTGTCGGACGAGCCGAAGCGCTGCATGGTTTCCACCATCTGCAGCGCCAGCACCATGCCGACGAACATCGCGGAGACGGTGATGATGATCCGCGACTGCACACCGCTGAAGTACATCTCGCGGATCACCAGCGAGAAGCGCTTCAGGCTGGTGCCGGACTGGATCAGCAGGAAGCCAAAGAAGCGCGCGGCGAAGCCCAGGCGGGTCACCATGCCCCGCACGCGAGCACCAAGATGACGGAACGGGTCGAGCAGCCAGTTCATCGGCCGTTCTCCAGGCCGAAATCCTCGGCCGCGGGGGGCGCAGGGACGTGGAAGGTGACCGGGCCATCCGGTTCGCCATGCACGAACTGGCGGACGGCAGCATCGTCGGTGCCTTCGACTGCGTCCGGCGGACCTTCGAAGATGATCTTTCCGCGCGACATGAAGTAGACGTAATCCACGATGCGCAGCGATTCGGGAATGTTGTGGGTCACCACGATGGAACCGATACCCAGTGCATCGTTGAGCTCGCGTATCAGTTTGGCGGTGACGCCCAGCGAAATCGGGTCGAGCCCGGTGAATGGCTCGTCATAGAGCATCAGCAGCGGATCGAGCGCGATGGCACGTGCCAGCGCCACGCGTCGTGCCATGCCGCCGGAAAGCTCATGCGGCATCAGCTTGGCCGCGCCGCGCAGGCCGACCACCTGAAGCTTCATCAGCACCAGGTCGCGCACCATGGATTCCGGCAAGTTGTAGTGCTCACGCAACGGGAAGGCCACGTTGTCGAACACCGACAGGTCGGTGAACAGGGCGCCGAACTGGAACAGCATGCCCATCTGTTTGCGGGCTGCGTAGAGGCCGGCGTGATTCAGCCGATGGATGTCCTGCCCCTGAAACATCACCTGCCCGGCCTGCGGGCGCAATTGGCCACCAATCAGACGTAGCAGCGTGGTCTTGCCGCTACCGCTGCCACCCATCAGGGCAACCACCTGGCCGGCCGAAATCCGCAGCGACACGTCGTGCAGGATCGCGTTCTCGTTGTACGAGAACGACAGGTGTTGCAAATCCAGCAAGGGGGCGGAGGACAAGGCGGGTACCGGTCTGTGTGTTGGCCGGCCTGTGATCAGAGCGGCATACCAGCTGCGGATTTTAAGCTGAACGCAGACGGCATACCAAATCATTTGGCATGATATGTTGATTTCTTTGTCATAATTTACATCTTTTCAGGAGGGCGCATGCCGATTGAGTTCATTGACGTGAGCAGCGCCCATGCCGGTCGGCCGGTGTTGCGGGATGTCGCGCTGACTGTCCCGGATGGCGGTTTGTTCGGCTTGGTGGGGGCGAATGGAGCTGGCAAGTCGGCCCTGCTGAAGTGCTTGCTGGATTTCATTCGCCCTGATCGGGGTTGCATCCGCATCGATGGTATCGACGCTACCCGGTTCGACGCCCGAGCGAAGGTGGCGTTTCTGCCGGAGCGGTTTCAACCACCAACCTACCTGACCGGCGAGGAGTTTCTTCGTCACATGGGGCAACTGCGCGGCCAGCAGCAGGACCCAACCCGGCTTGCGTCGCTGGCGGAGCTTCTGGATTTGCCGATGACCGTGCTCAAGCAGCCGGTCCATCGCTACTCGAAGGGGATGACGCAGAAGCTTGGCTTGCTGGTGGCCGTTGGCGGCGAGGCGGCTTGGTATGTGCTGGATGAGCCCATGAGCGGGCTGGACCCCAGGGCCAGGGCCGGACTCAGGGGAATTCTGAAAGCGTTGCACGCATCGGGATCTGGCGTCTTGTTCACCTGCCATGCCTTGGCGGACGTTGACGCTCTCTGCGATGGGGTGGTCCTGATGGATGAAGGGCGGTTGCGCTTCAGCGGCACACCATCGGGATTGCTGCAGGCAGCGGGCGCTGCCTCACTGGAAGAGGCGTATCTGGCGCTGACGGATCGCACGGCGGGGGCGCATTCCTGTGTGGCGTGAAATGTTGACGACATTTGTCCTGAAATGCTAACGTTCTGCAAATTATGAAATTTGCATTTTCTTGAAACTGCCGATACACAAGCTTTTCGGGAGGATTTCATGAAGTTGCAAGCCAATACATAAGGGATCGCAGCGAGGCCGAAATGGTCCGTACTGCGTCTAGGGGGATGGATGCGAATCTTGGGCCGGATCGGCATGCTTGCCGTGGGAGGCATGTGCCTTGTCGGTTGTGCGCTTCAGGCGCCGCCGCCTGGCGAGACGCATCTGCTGGCCGGTGCCCCGATCGCCGGTGCCATTCCGCCGCCCGTCAAGCTGCTTCCTCTCCCTCCGATTCCCAAGCCGGCGCCTCGTCTGGAGCGCTACAGCGTGGTGGTGACCAACGTTCCGGTACGGGATCTGCTGTTTGCCCTGGCCCGCGACGCAAAGCTGAATGTGGATGTGCATCCTGCCATCGAAGGGCACGTCACTCTCAACGCCATCAACCAGACGCTGCAACAGATCCTCGGCCGCATCTCCAAGCAAGTAGACATCCGTTATGACATGGAGGACGGCACGCTGGTCATCCGTCCGGACACGCCCTACCTGAAGCAGTATCCGATCGACTACGTGAACCTGACCCGTACCGCAAAGGGCGAGGTGAGCATCGCCACTGCCATTGCGGGTACTGGCGGCAGCGTCGCATCGGGTAATGGTGGCGGTCTCGCCAACAATTCCTCGACTAGTCTGTCGAGTACCTCCGAAAACCAGTTCTGGAAGACGCTTACCGACAATGTCACCGCGTTGCTGCGCGAAGAGGACCGTCTGATCGTGGTCAGTCGGGCGGTGAGCACTTCCGCCACGGATTCCGGACGACAGGGCAATGCGGTGGTAAGTCCGTCTACGAACGGTGCGTCTGCTTCGCCGGTGACGGTTCCTTCCAACCAGGAGGTGTCGGTCAACGAGCGGCAGGTGTCGGTGATCACCAATCCGGAGGCCGGCATGCTGATGGTTCGGGCCACGGCGCGCCAGCACGCCAAGGTGCAGCGTTTCCTCGACCAGGTAATGGTCAACGCGCATCGGCAGGTGCTGATCGAGGCGACGATTGTCGAAGTGCTGCTGTCCAATCGCTATCAGGCGGGCGTGGATTGGAGCCGGTTGGTCAGCAACAGCAATGGCTTGAGCTTTTCGCAAAGCCTGCTGGGCGGGACGACGCTGGCGTCGGGCCCGGTGACCACGCTGTCGTACGCAAACACGGATACCAGCCTGTTCAGCGGGCAATTCTCGGCAACCCTGAAGTTGCTGGAAACCTTCGGCAAGACCAAGGTGCTCTCCAGCCCGAAAGTCATGGCGCTCAACAATCAGACTGCCTTGCTGAAGGTGGTCGACGAGAAGGTCTACTTCACGGTGACGCTGGACGAATCCCGCAACGACAAGGGGGACGTCACCGACCGCAAGTTCACCAGTGCACTGCATACCGTGCCGGTCGGCATGGTGATGAGTGTCACGCCGCAGATCAGCGAGGACGACCAGGTTTCGCTCAACATTCGCCCCACGATTTCGCGGGTGACCGGCTACAAGGCGGATCCGGTGCCGCAGTTGATGAAGGCCGATTTCCAGAACCTCGTGCCCGAGATCCAGGTGCGGGAGCTGGAGTCGGTGCTGAAGGTCCCGAACGGCCAGGTGGCGGTGCTGGGCGGCCTGATGCAGGACAGCGTGGAACAGCAGCGGGATGGCGTACCGCTACTGGGCAGGCTGCCCGTGGTGGGGAGATTGTTCAGTGCACGCGATGACACGGTGACGAAGAGTGAGCTCGTCATTTTTCTGCGACCGGTGGTGGTGCGGAGCGCATCGCTGAATGGGGATCTGGCGGCGTACAAGGGCTTACAACCCGGAGTGAATTTTTTCGGCGAGGATGTTCGTACTGGCGAAGTCCGGCCGGATCTGACGGGTGGCTCGCTATGAAGGCGGCGCTGGAGGTGTTGCGGCAGGCCAGTACGGAACGGCACCTAAGCCAGGATCAAGAGGTCTTGCCTCTGACAGCGGACGCTGCGGCTTTGCCATCGACGCCGCCCGTTGCGGAGTCTGTTCCCGATAATGGCGTGGGGTCGGCGGGCCAGCTCAGCCTGGTTCCCGAATCCCCATGGCCGTCCGTGCCGGAGCTCGCCGGGCCGGAGGACGAAGCGGCGCTGACAGAACCTCCTACGCCCACCTCGCCGGACTCCGATATCCGGACAAGACCAGACGTCGTCGGTTTAGCGCTGGTGATTGCCATCATTCTGGCCGCCGCGTATCTGGCGTGGTTGTGGTACGGTGATACGAAGGTCCAGCCGCAGGCTCCGGTAATGCACGGTTCGGCGGGTACGGAGGGCCGGCCGGCTTCTGCAGCGACAGATGCGCCGCCGGTGGCACTTCCGCCTGAGAACAAGGCGGAGGAGGCCGCAGGCGCCCAACCTGGACCACTCACTTCTGCGCCGCTACCCCCTGCTGCTGCGTCTTCCGTCCAAGCAGCCATTGCGTTACCGGTGAATGAAGAACCGGCTTCTGCGGACCCAATCAGGATCCAGCACGGCAATACCCTGCCAACCTTGCCGTCCGAACTGGTGGCAGCGGATGCTGCGTTGCGCGCAGGACGCCTCGACGAAGCCGCAAAGGGTTATGCAAAGACCCTGCAAGCCGATCCGCTGCAACAGGACGCGCTGCTCGGAGTGGCGAGCGTGGCGCTCAGGAAGGGGCGTCGCGACGAGGCGCAGGCGGGTTTCCGCCAGGTGTTGCAACTTGACCCTGACAACGGAACTGCCCAGCTGGGGCTGGCGGCATTGGATGCAGCGGTGGACGGCAATACCGAGTATTCCCTGCGCCACCATCTGGATAGTGTGCCGAACGACGTTGCGGCGCTGGTAACCCTGGCCGACCGGCAAATGACGGCGGGACGCTGGTCCGAGGCGCAAACGCTGTACTTCCGCGCGTTCGGCCTATCCCCCTCTGACCCCGATCTGGCGTTCAACCTCGCCGTGTGCCTGGATCACATGGGGCTGGCTCGGCCTGCAGCGGACTATTACCGCAAAGCGCTGGGGCTGGCGGAGACGCATCCCGCGCAGTTCGATCTTGAGGCGGTGCAGCATCGGCTTGGCGAACTTGCCCGAAACGAACCGGGGCAGGGGTAATCGGCATGTCGGCTAAACTCAATTTGCCGCTTGGCGAGCAGATGGTGCAGCGCGGTCTCATCTCGCCGGACCAATTGCGGATTGCGTTAAGAGAGCAACAGCAGCAAGGCGTGCAACTGGGCAAGCTGCTGGTGGCACTGGGCTTTTTGACCGAGGCGTCCTTGCGGGACGTCATGTCATCGCACCTCGGTCAGACACCGGTTGACCTGGCCCGGACGGTGGTCGATGCCACCGCGATTCGCCTGGTCGACAAGGCGTTCGCTACCCGGCATCTGCTGTTGCCCGTCTTCTGGCACGAGCCGGGTCGCAGCCTGGTGCTGGCGATGGCCAATCCGCATGACCTGCTGGCGCTCGATCAGCTCCGCACCTCGCTGGGGCGCGACATCCTGATTGAAACCCGCCTAGCCAGCGAAGGTGAGCTGCTGCGGGCGATCGACCAGTACTACGGACATGAACTATCGATTGACGGCATCCTGCATGAAATCGAGGCTGGCGAGGCCGTGTCCGTTGGTCCGGGCGAGGCCGGCGGCTATGGACAACCCGTCGTCCGCCTGATCGATGCACTGCTGCTGGACGCGGTGCGGCAGCGGGCGTCGGATATCCACTTCGAGCCGGAGGCCTCCTTCGTCCGCATCCGCTACCGCATTGACGGCGTGATGCGGCAGATCCGCAGCCTGCACAAGACTTACTGGCCACCGATGGCCGTCCGGCTCAAGGTGATGTCCAGCATCAATATCGCGGAGAGCCGGGCACCACAGGATGGGCGACTGTCACTGGTGCTGTCGGGGCGGCCGGTCGATTTCCGCGTGTCTTCGTTGCCCACCCTGCATGGCGAAAACCTGGTGCTGCGTGTCCTCGACCGGCAGAAGAGCCTGCTGTCGCTGGACAGCCTGGGGTTGCAGCCTGATGCGCTCGCCCGCTTGAAACGGATGTTATCCCGGCCGGAAGGGCTGATCCTGATGACCGGCCCGACCGGCTCTGGCAAGACGACTACGTTGTATTCCGTGTTGGGCGAGCTGAACCGGGAAGGGGTCAACATCATGACCCTGGAAGATCCGGTCGAGTATCCGCTGGGGATGATCCGCCAGACTTCGGTCAACGAGCTCGTCAAACTCGATTTTGCAAGCGGCATCCGTTCGATGCTGAGACAGGATCCGGACATCATCCTGATCGGCGAAATCCGGGATGCCGATACCGCCACCATGGCGTTCCGGGCGGCCATGACCGGGCATCAGGTCTATTCCACCCTGCATGCCAATTCCGCTGCAGGTGCCATTCCCCGGCTGTGGGACATCGGTATTCCGCCGGACATCGTGGCAGGCAACCTGATCGGCGTGATTGCACAGCGACTGGTGCGCAAGCTCTGTACGCATTGCCGGCAACCCTATCGGCCCGACGACTTCGAGCTGCAGTTGCTGGGGGTGACGAGCGAGGGGGCGCCCAAGCTGTTCCGGGCTGCGGGTTGCTCCCATTGTCAGCATCAAGGGTACCGGGGACGCATGGCGGTGATGGAAGTGCTGCCCTGCGACGCGGAGATCGACGAGCTGATCGCACGACGCGCCTCTGGGCGTTCCATCCGGCAGGCAGCTCAGGACAAGGGAATGCGCTCTCTTGCCGAGGATGCCAGCCGGCGGGTGCTGGAGGGCCTGACCTCGCTGGAAGAAGTATGTCGCGTGGTCGATCTCGGTGAGCGGCTGGGATGGTGATGGCAGCGCTGCGATTCCGCTACCGCGCGATTGGTGCCGACGGCGCGCGCATCAAGGGTGATATGGAGGCGGCGAACGTCGCTGACCTGGAGATGCGCTTGCGTCGCATGGGGCTGGCGTTGGTTCGGGCGCAGCCGGCAACTACTATCCGTCCTCGTCTGTGGCGACGCGCGGTGCGCCGTGACGACCTGATCGGTTTCTGTTTTCACCTGGAACAGCTACTGCGGGCTGGCGTGCCATTGCTGGAAAGCCTGACGGACTTCCGGGATTGCACTGAACACCCGGTACTGCGACAAGCCATGGCCGCCGTGATTGATGATATCCAGGGTGGGCAGACCTTTTCCATGGCCCTGGCGAGCCACCAGCACATCTTCGACGAGGTGTTCGTCAACTTGGTGGCGGCCGGGGAGGCCAGCGGCGAACTGCCGGATCTGATGTTGAGGCTGACCGACATGCTGAAATGGCGTGACAGCATTTCGTCGCAGACCCGGCTGCTGATGCTCTATCCGGCCTTGACTGCAGTGGTGGTAATGGTCGCACTGGGCGTGCTGATGACCAAGGTCGTGCCGGAGCTGATCGGGTTCCTGCAGAGCGTCCGGCTGGCGGTGCCTTGGTATACCCGGCTATTGATCGCGACGTCGGAGGTCGCAGTTCAAGGGGCCATGGTAATCGGCCCTATGATCGTCGCCACCGCATTGCTACTGCCGGCCCTGCGACGTCAGCGGCCGACGCTTCGGCTGGTGCTCGATGGCTGGGCGTTGCGCAGCTGGGGAATCGGCCCCCTGTTGCGCAAGATGGCGCTGGCGTCGTTCTCCCATACCCTGGCGATGCTGTCGACCTCCGGACTCCCGCTGATCGATGGATTGCGCATTGCCGAAGGCACGGTCCGCAACGCCAGATTGCGGGACGGTTTGCAGCGGGCACGTGTCCTGATCGTGGACGGGGCGGGCGTCTCGCGCGCCTTTGCCGATGTGGGTCTGTTTCCGCCCTTGGTCATTCGCATGCTGCGGGTCGGAGAACACACCGGCAACATGGATCGGGCGCTGCAAAGCGTGGGATTCTTCTACGACCGCGACGTGCGGATGTCGGTCTCCCGGCTGCAAACCCTGCTCCAACCCGTGATGACGCTGGTCCTGGGATTGCTGCTTGGATGGTGCATGTTTGCAGTGCTGGGCGTGATCTACCAGAGTCTGGACCAGATCAAGCTATGAGCGCCGACTACCTCTACCTGCATCCGGCCGGCCTGGACGTGTTCCACGCAGACCGCCGTACGCTGACCGCGGGGCCGCGTTTCTCCTCAGACGGGGCGGTGAGCGGCGCGTTTGAGGCCTATCTGCGCGGCTCACCCGATCGGGTTCGTCATCTGGTCGTAGATCTGGTGGAGGAGGAGTTTCATGCGGAATCTCTGCCACCGGCTTCCGGCAAGGATCGCCGCGCATTGCTTGCCCGCCGTTTGGGATCGTTGTTCCGGCTGACGCCATATCGCCACTATTGCCCGCTGGGACGCGACGCATCCGGACGCCGGGATTTTCAGTACCTGCTGTCGGCCCTGACGGATCCCTCCCGTCTGGAACCTTGGTTGGACTGCATGGCCCATGTCGGCGTGCCACTGGAAGCGGTGTATTCGATGCCGTTGCTGCTGGCTGCGATGAGTGCAGGCTGCGGTACGGACGGCTCGCCGCTGACCATGCTGGTGACCGTGGGGCGGGCTGGCATGAGACAGACCGTGCTCACGCCACAGGGGCTTCGTTTCAGCCGCCTGCTGCCCCCAGGCGCGACGTCCTGGAGCATGAACGCGCTGCTTGGCGAGGCCCGGCAGACCCGCCAGTATCTTTCCAGTCTTCGATTATTGACGCCGGACCAGCGTCTGCCGATTACGGTGGTCCTGCCACGCGTGCCACCCGGCGGGTTCGAGCTGCAGGCTGCGGGAGATCTGGCTGTCCGCCAGATGGGCTTGGCGGCGTGGGCCAAGGCGCTTGGCATCCCGAATCTGCCGGCCACGGCCGAGGGGCCGGAGCGCGCTGTTCTCACCTGGCTGATCCGGCACCGTCACCGCAATCACTACGCGCCGAAGGCATCGCTGCGCGAAGCCGTGTGGCGGCATGCCGGGCGGGGGGTGCTTGCGGTCTCGGCAGGCGTGTTGCTTGTTGCGGCAGGCGTCAGCGCTTATCTCCAGTGGCAAACCCGTGCACTCGAGGCCGAACTACGTCGGCTACAACCAGTGAGCGTGCAGCTTGAGAACGCGTATCGCCAAGCTGTTGCGCTTGATCGCCAGGCCGGCGCTTCTCCCGAGCAAATGCGGGCAGCGGTGGAGGCGGCTGCGCGTTTGAACCACTGGCCTCGCCCGGAAGAGGGGTTACACGAGCTGGGCGCGCTGCTGAAACAGATCCCCGCCTTGCACCTCGACGAGTTGGACTGGCATGTAGAGCCACCTTCCGCGGCACAAGCCGGGGCAACCGGGGCGCCTGCCAGGCTGACGATCGATCTCACGGGAACGGTAGGGGTTGCCGCAGGTGCCGACCGGCAGGCTACGGAAGCAGTCGAGGCATTGCGGAGCAGCTTGTTGCGGATCACCTCGTCAGAAGTGGTCGTTCATCGCTGGCCCCTGGATGCCCCTGCGGCACAGGAAAGCAGCAAGACGCCTGCCGGGGCTGGCGAATACCGGTTCTCCTTGTCCTGGCGACGTCCCATGGACACCCGGTTGAGCGGGGAGGGGGCATGAACGCGTACCTGCCTCGCCGTTTGCGTTGGCCCCTTTTGATCCTACTCGCCAGCCTGTTGCTGGCGGCGGGCTGGGTGGCTTACGCCTGGCACGGCTGGCAGAAGGAGAACACGGCGCGGATGGCGCTGAGCGACACGCTTCGGCGGCAGCGTGCGGAAATCCAGCGTCTGCGGGATGCGCAGCAAGTCCGACTTCAGTATGCCGATCGCTATCGGACGCTGCAGGCCGCGGGCGTGGTTGGCCCCGATCGCCGGCTTGAATGGGTTGAGCGCCTTCGCGACTGGGAGCAACGGTATCCCGATGAGGCGCCAACTTGGACCTTCGAACCGCGTTCGCCTGCCCCATGGCCCGTGGTTTCCCTGCCAGCGCCGCTGCAGCTGCAGGTGAGCCGGGCATCGATCTCCCTGCCGATTTGGCACGAGGGGCGACTGGTGGAACTGTTGTCAGCGCTGCAGGCCTCGCCCGGGCTGTTTGCCGTCGAGGGGTGCCGCTTGACCCAGCAGTCTGCGACGGCGGACGTTGCTGCGGCGTCCCCGTTGGCCGCCGAGTGCCGCGCACAGTGGTTCACCATCGCGCCGCCGGATCCGGAGCCGCAGTCGTGAAGCGGCTGGCATTCATCATCGGCCTGATGGGACCTGCGAGCCTGTATGCCGACGATCATCTGGGCCGGCTGTTCTTCGATGAGACGGAACGGGCGCAGTTGGATCGGCAGCGGTTGGCACGTCCCGGGCAGCCCGTCGCCGATTTGATGAAGGTGGACGGTATCGCCTGGCGTGACCACGCGCTGTCTACCGTATGGATCGATGGAGTTGCCCACCACGAGGGGGACTTGGTCGGGGCCTACCGCATCGACCAGATCACGCGGCAAGGTCGATTGTCGCTGACCTCCGTGACGGAGCAGCGAAGCTGGTCGCTCCGCCCGGGGCAGGCGCTTGAGCGGCAGACCGGGCGGATCCTGGATATATTGCGGGTGTCCACGCCGTGAACATGCCGCCTAAACCTTCGCAGCGCGGCAGCGTGGCACTGGCTGTCCTGCTCGCCATGGTGGTGCTGGTCAGCGCCTGGTCGCTGGAGCGGCTGCAACGCGGCATGCGACAGCGCCGGGACGATGGCATCGCCGCCGTCGAGCATCGTCTGCTGGCGGCTCGGAACGGTCTGCTCGATGCGCAGGCGTTGAAGGATACGGCTGCCGTACCTGGCGGCTTGCCGTTTCCGGACCTCAACTTCGAAGGCTCTGCCAATGCTAGCTGCTTCCTTGGCGGCGCCAATGCGCCAACCGCCTTCCAGCCCGGACATGGCGACTGGCACTGGCATTGCGTGGGCCAACTACCCTGGAGGGACCTTGGCGGCGATGCCAGGGAGCGCAATACGGCGGGGGAGACCGGCGAGACGCTGTGGTATGCCGTCTCGGCCAACCTGCTGGACCTGTCCCGCATCGATGCAAGCCACCGGCTGCAGTCGGGATGTGTCGACCATCTGAATTCCCGCTCGCTCAATCAGGCGGCTGGGACGGGAAGCTGCACGACCACGGGTTTGCCGTTTACCTGGCTGACGGTCCGGAATGCCGATGGGCAGGTCCTGACGGACGAGGCGGTCGCGGTGGTCATCTGGCCCGGCCCACCGCTGGAAGCACCGCGCCCGCCCAACTCCCAAAGCAAGGGGACCAATCGGCAACTGGTCGGCGGTTACCTGGACGCTGTGGACATCACTGCGACGGACGGAGGCGCCATTGCCGGCCACTATGACAATGCCGCGCTGGACGACAGCTTCATCGCCGCGCCCGATGGCGGCATCGGCCGTGTCAACGGCCGTTACGGGCAACCCTACCGCTTCAACGACCGGCTGCAATGGATTGATCGGCGGGATTATTTGGAGCAGTTGCTACGGCAGGTGACCACCCAGATCGCCGCCGCCCTGCCAGTGTCGCCCACCGTATTTCCCGCCTCGCGGCCAGAGTTCGCGGACGACAACTACCGATATCACTGGGGTGGTCCGGACAGCGTGATCCACTATCGCCGCGTGGACGACAGCACCGCACGGATCGGCTTCGACGGTTGCTCCGGGGAGCAGTTCGAGATCCGGCAGGATGCGGTGATCCATCGCAATACGATCCAGCGGGTGGCGCCCTGTGCATAGGTGCTTGTTCGCAAATCAGACGCGCAGGCAGCGAGGCTTCACGCTGCTGGAATTGGCCGTGGTCACTGTCATCATTGCCTTGCTGACGGGCGGTGCGCTGGCCATGGTCGAGCGGCAGACGCAACGAACCCGCGTGGCCGAAACCCAGGCCAAATTGGAGCTCGCTCGCAATGCCCTGCTCGATTTCCTGGCCCTGTATGGCCGCCTGCCGTGCCCGGCAACCGAAACCAGCAATGGGGTCGAAAGCTCCACAGGTGGTGGCGCTTGCACACGTCCTTACGATGGCTTCCTGCCCGCTGTGACGTTGGGGTTGGCCTCCGTGGACGATGACGGATTCCTGACCGACGCGTGGGCGTCTGAAAGCAACCGGATTCGCTATGCAGTCAGCCGCAACGGATTCTCCGCCGGGGCGGCGAGCTGCACGACGGCACCGGATGCAGTGTCGGCATGGGTCGTGACGGATGCCGCTGCGTTGCACACCAATTACGCCCGTTCGACACCCTATGCGCCAGAGCTGTGCGTCTGCGCTGGTGCCAGCTGCAGTGCAGGTACCGCGGGCACTGTGCTCGCTGCGGGTGTAGCGGCCGTCGTCTATTCCACGGGGCCGGATTCGGCCCGGGGCGGACGTACCGGCGACGAGGCGCAAAACCCCAACCCGAATGGCGGGAGCGTCGACCGCCTCTTTGCCTTCCACACTCCGCGGGAGATCGGCGCAGCTGGCGGCGAATTCGACGACCAAATGCTATGGATCAGTCCGCCTGCGTTATATGGCCGGCTGTTACAGGCCGGGAGGCTGCCATGACCGGAAGGCTGCCCGTCATCCGGCAACTGGCTTGCCAGACGGCACGGGAGGCATCGCGGGGTCGCGTGCTGCCGTTCTGCGGTATCTGTCTTGCCATCGTGGTGTGCCTGGGGACGTTTGCCGAAGGCCTGATGCTGGCAGACGGCAAGGAGACTCGAGTCGCGTTGGTGGCCCCTCTGCTGCGCCTGTTGGCCGTCGTCCTCACCACCCTGTTTGTCCAGTCGTCCGTGATCCGGGAGCGGGAGAGTCGCGAGCTGGACATGCTGCTGTCGCTCGCCATGTCGCGTGCAACTTATTACTTGGGACGCACGGCAGGCTATGTACTGATCGCAGCGACGATCGCCGTCGTACTGTCGGCGCCAGTCTGGTTCTGGTGCCCACCCGCTGCCGCTGCGGCATGGACGCTGACGCTGTTGCTGGAGCTCTCCATTGTCGCAGCGGTTTCGCAGGCGCTTGCTTCCTCCATTCGCAGCCTGCCCGTCGGCATTCTGCTGGCAATGGCGGCCTATCTGTTCATGCGCAGCCTGGACGTGCTGCGGCTGATCGCGGCGTCGCCGATGACCGATTCTGCTCAACCGGGAAACCGGCTGATGGGCGGGTTCTTCGAACTGTTGGCCTTGCTGCTGCCACCCTTGTCCCGCTACGCGCAGACCAACTGGTTGCTGGAAGCCGGGCCGAGCCTGACGGATGTTTTCCAGCTGATGGGCGAGACCGCCGTGTTTCTGGCGCTCGTCACGGTTGCCGGATGCATTGATCTGTCCCGGAAGAACCTGTGACCAGCGCGATCTTCACGCGCCGATGGTTGGCTCCGCTTGCGACGGCGCGTCGCGAGCGGCCTTGGCATGAGGTCCCGCAGTTCTGGCGTTACGTGATGCTGGTCGTGTTGCTGCTACAGCTCCTGGTGGGAACGTATCGCCCTCGTCCTTCCGCAGATGCGTCCGCCCTCCCGCAGCCTCCCGGTGTCGCCTGGGTCCGGCTCTCGACGCTGGACGAGCCGCAAGCGGCGGCCAGTGTGCTGATGCTCTATCTACAAGCTTTCGACCACCAATCCGATCGCAGCCTGCCGTTTTCTCGCCTGGACTATGGCCGCCTGACCAGCTGGCTTGATCGGCTGGTCGAACTGAATCCAAGGGCCGACGCGCCCCTCCTGGCAGCGACCCAGGTCTATTCCGCCGTCAACGACCCGGTCCGCCAGCGGCGGATGCTCGAATTTGTTCACCGGCAGTCGTTGCGCGATCCCGTGCGACGTTGGCACTGGCTGGCCTTGGCCATCATCCAGGCCCAGCACCGTTTGGGCGATGTCGCGCTGGCACGGCAATGGGGGCGCGATCTTCGCCTCGCCACGCGGGAAGGGCAGGTTCCCGCGTGGGTCAGGCAACTCGACTTGTTCACCTACGAAGGGGCGGACGAGCAACAGCAGGCCAAGGTGCTGCTGGGCGGCGTGGTGGCTGCCGGCGAAATCCGCGACGAGCGCGAGCTGGCGTTCCTGATCGACCGGCTGGGATTGCACGCCCATCCAACCGAATCGCAGATTCATCAACCAAGAGGAGAAGAGAAATGAACAGGCACATCCACAACAACAGGCGACGGCAGCGGGGCTTTACCCTGGTCGAGATCGCCATCGTGCTGGTGATCGTCGGACTGTTGCTGGGGGGCGTGCTCAAGGGGCAGGAGCTGATCGCCAATGCCCGCGCCCGTAGCCTGATCAGCGACATGCAGGGCATTCAGACCGCCTACTACGGCTTTCAGGACCGGTATCGGCACATTCCGGGAGACTGGAACGCAGCCGGAGCGGCGATTCCTGGTGCCGTCAGTTGTGCCGGCGCCACCTGCGGCAACGGTTTGATCGACAATGCGGCGGAGTCCCTGGTGGCCTTCAATCAGCTGCAGTCGGCCGGGTTCATCGGAGGCAGCTACAACGCCACCGGACCGGCCAGCGCGCTGAACTCGCCGACCAACAAGTGGGGCGGCGTCATGCAGATCATCACCGACGACAATTACATGGTTGCACCGGACGGGACTGCCGCCCGGGTGACCAACATCAAGACCGGCGGCCAGATTCCGGTTGCGGTGGCGCGGGAGGTGGACGTCAAGCTCGACAACGAAGATCCATCCGGCGGTGCGTTCCGCCTATCCACCTGGAACAGCGGCGACCCAGGCTGCGCGACCGCCGGTACACCGGGCAACTGGGATGCCGGCGACTCCGCCCACGCGAGCTGCGGTGGGGCGTTGCTGCTCAACTGATCTACCTGCGGACTCATGCTGCGGGGCAGGTTACTTGCCCTGCAGCACCCGCATCTCGGCAGCCGCCAGATGCTCCGGCGTTCCCAGCAGCACGAGCGTGTCCTCCGGCTGCAAGACCAGGTCATCGGCCGGCGCCAGCGGGCGCTGGCCTCGACGACGCACCGTCTTGACCGACACATTGAGTTCCGGCAACAACAGGTCGCCCAATGTTTTGCCCACGGAATGGGCGCCGGCAGGCAGCGGCAGGCTATGCAGCCGCGGCTGGAAGTGGTCGGCGCCCGGTTCCTGCAGGTCCCGCTCGCTGACGAAGAAGCCGCGGAACAGCGCGTAGCGTTGTTCGCGCGTGTGGCGGATACGTTGCAGCACCTTGGACAATGGCACGCCCAGCAGCATCAGCGTGTGGCTGGCCAACATCAGGCTGCCTTCCATGAGGTCGGCGACCACTTCGTCGGCACCGGCATCGCGCAGCTTGTCCACGTCCGAATCGTCGAAGGTCCGGACGATCACCGGCAGCTCCGGGCGCAGCGCATGCACGTGGCTGACAATCTTCAGTGCCTGATGGGTATCGGTGAAGGTCACTACCACCGCGCGAGCACGTTTCAAGCCCGCCGCCATCAACGCTTCCTTCTTGCCGGCATCGCCGAAGACCACGGATTCGCCGGCGGCCGTGGCTTCCTTGACCCGTTCCGGGTCGAGGTCCAGCGCCATGAACGGCTCCTGCTCCTCGTTCAGCAAGCGCGCGAGGCTCTGGCCGCTACGTCCATAACCGCAGATGATCACGTGCCCATCGGCGTGCATGCTCTTCATCGCGATCTGAGTCAGTTGCAGCGACTGGTTCATCCATTCCGAACGCACCAGTTTCAGCACGAGCCGATCACTGTTCTGGATCAGCAACGGCGAGGCCAGCATGGCCAGTACCATGGCCGCCAGCAGGCTTTGCTGCATGTCGGGCGGCAGCAACGGTACCGCCCCCTGCATGGCGAGCGCCGCCAGCACGAAACCGAATTCCCCGGCCTGCGCCAGGTAGAGGCCGGTGCGCAGCGCCACCCCTGGTGGGTGGCCGACGGCGCGGCTCAGACCGGCGATCATCACCAGCTTGCCCGGCACCAGCAGTACCAGGAACAGCAGGACCCATCCCCAGTGCTCCAGCACTTCCGCCACATTCAGCTTCATGCCGATGGTCACGAAGAACAGCCCCAGCAGCACGTCGCGGAAGGGGCGGATGCTGTCCTCCACCTCGAAGCGGTATTCGGTCTCCGAGATCAGCATGCCAGCCAGGAAGGCACCCAGTGCCAGTGACAGGCCGGCCAGCGAGGTCAGCCAGGCAATGCCCAGCGTGACCAGCAGCACATTCAGGATAAAGAGTTCGGACGAATGCTGTCGCGCGACCAGATGAAACCAGCGCCGCAGCAGCTTGTCGCCCAGATACAGCACCGCAGCGAGCACTGCGACGGCCTGCACCGCCGCACGCCCGAGCTGCATGGCCAACTGCTCGCCCGACGGCTGGGCAGCCAGCGCCGGGATCAGGATCAGCAAGGGCACCACCGACAAATCCTGGAACAACAGCACGCCGAACACTTGGCGTCCGTGCGGCGCATCCAGCTCCCGCCGCTCGCCGAGCAGCTTGATGACAATGGCGGTGGAGGACATCGCCAGGATGCCACCCAGGGCCAGTCCGGCCTGCCAGCCGATATTCAACAGCATGCCCAGGGCTGGGGCAGCCACCAGGCTGGCAACGATCTGGGCAGCGCCCAGGCCGAATACGGAGGAACGCATCGCCTTCAGCCGGGCCAGACTGAATTCCAGCCCGATGCTGAACATCAGGAACACCACGCCGATCTCGCCCAGCACTTCGGTGGTATCGTTTTCCGGCAGCCAGCCAGCCGCATGCGGGCCGATCAGCAAACCAACCAGCAGATAACCGAGGATGGGCGGCTGTTTCAGCACCCGGCACGCCACAACCACGACGACCGAAATGGCGAGAAGCAGCAGGACGGGTTCCAGGGCGCTATGCATAGGCTGCGGGGGCGTCTCTCTGTTGGGGCGCGATGCGCGGTGAGGCGGACTGGTAGCCGGCGGCCCGCTGGGGGCCGGTGACCCCCGAGCTTAACACAGCGACCACGACGAACGCCCACACGGGGCGCAGCGCTCCGCGGCCGTGCATCCTGCTATACTTGCCGGCGATGGAAGCAAAGACAATGCCTGCTATTGATGAGCGCGCCCTTCTCGAAGAGGCACGCCAGGTCCTGGAAACCGAAGCCGCCGCGATCCGGGCGCTGATCCCTCGCCTGGACGGGGATTTCATCGCGGCCGTTCGGCTCATGCTGGGCTGCAAGGGTCGGGTGGTGGTGTGTGGCATGGGCAAGTCCGGACACATTGCCCGCAAGATCGCTGCGACCATGGCCAGCACTGGCACGCCGGCATTCTTCCTCCACCCGGGGGAGGCCGCGCACGGTGACCTGGGCATGGTGACACCCCAGGATGTGCTGCTGGGCCTGTCGAATTCCGGCGAAAGCGATGAGCTGCTGGCCTTGCTGCCGTACATGCGGCGCCAGGGCATCCCGGTGGTGGCGATGACCGGCAACCCCAGCTCCAACCTGGCACGGGAAGCCCAGGTCCACCTGTATGCCGGCGCCACCGAAGAGGCTTGCCCGCTGGGGCTGGCACCGACGTCCAGCACCACCGCGGCGCTGGCATTGGGCGATGCGCTGGCGGTGGCACTGCTGTCGGCGCGTGGATTCGGCAAGGACGATTTCGCGCTGACCCACCCGGCGGGTCGCCTCGGTAAGCGCTTGCTGGTGCATGTGGAAGACGTCATGCACCAAGGCGAGGAGATGCCTCGGGTGCAGGACGTCACGCCCTTGCCGCAGGTGCTGGACGAAATTACCCGCAAGCGGCTGGGTTTTGCCGCCGTGGTCGATGCGCAAGGCAAGCTCGCCGGTGTGTTTACCGACGGCGACCTGCGCCGTGCCTTTGTCCGCTTTGGCGATCTGCGCACCGTGGTCGCGCGGGATGCCATGACGCTGCACCCTGCCACGATTCATCCCCGCCAACTGGCGGTGGACGCGGTGGCGCTGATGGAAGCGCGCAAGATCACCGGCCTGCTGGTGGTGGACGACGCCGGCCTGCTGGTTGGCGCCCTGCACCTGCACGACCTGTTCCAGGCTGGCGTGGTCTGATGCCCACGCGCTTGCCCATGTTTGCGATAGCGACGACTCAGTACACGACGGATACCTCATGCAAGACCTGATGTTACGCGCCCGAACCCTTCGCCTGATCGCCTTCGACGTCGACGGCGTGCTGACCGACGGCAAGCTCTACCTCAACGATGCCGGCGAGGAGATGAAGGCCTTCAACACGCTCGACGGCCATGGCCTCAAGATGCTGATGAACAGCGGCGTCACTGTCGCCCTGATCACCGGCCGCCGTTCCCGCACCGTCGAACTGCGTGCGCAGAACCTGGGTATCCAGCACCTGTTCCAGGGCGTCGAAGGCAAGCTGGAGGTATTCGAGAAATTGCTGGCCGACCTGGCGATTTCCGCCGAACACGCCGGCTTCATGGGCGACGACGTGGTCGACCTGCCGCCGATGCGGCGGTCTGGCCTGGCCGTCACCGTCCCGGCGGCGCCGGAGGTGGTGAAGCGCCACGCCCACTACATTACCCGGCTCGCCGGCGGCGAAGGTGCCGTACGCGAAGTCTGTGATGCAATCATGCACGCCCAGGACACCCTGGACGGTCAACTCGCCCGCTACCTGGCCTGACCCGATGACCTCGTTCGAACGCAGGGCAGGGGCCTGACATGTGGCGTGCGCTCAAAAGCGGCCCATGGTTCTCGCTGCTGGTGCTGGGACTGTTGGCCGCACTCACCTGGTGGCTGTCGCAACTGGTGCAGCCACATGTGCCGCTGGCCGATGGCCACGAACGGCATGACCCGGACTACACCGTGGACGGTTTCGTCGCGACCGCGATGGACAAGAACGGCAAGCCGCAATATGTGCTGCGGGCCAAGCGGATGGAGCACTATCCGGATACCGATGCGACGGAACTGATCGAGGCGGTCGTCACCCAGTACACCCCGGGGCAGCCGCCGATGCATGTCCGTGCCGGCCGTGCCCGGATGGATCAGAAAGGGCGACAGGTCACTTTCCTGGACAAGGTGGAGCTCTGGCGCGAAGCCGGGGGCGGCAAACCTCAGATGACGCTGCAGACCAACCTGCTGCACGTCTGGCCGGACAGCAAGAAAGCATCGACCGATCAACCCGTACAGCTCACTGAAGGCGGGCGGCGGGTCAACGCGATCGGGATGGAACTGGATCAGAATACGCGACGGGTGACGTTGCTCAACAAGGTAAGGGCTCACTATGCGAAGTGACGGGTTGTTCCGTGCGGCCGGCGTGGCGCTGCTGCTGGCGCTGTCTCCCACCCTGCATGCCGAAAAGGCGGATCGGTCGAAGCCGATGGACATCGAGGCAGACCGCGTGACAGCCGACGACGTCAACGGCACCAGCCGCTACGAAGGCAATGTGGTGATCACCCAGGGGTCCCTGCGGCTACGCGCCGACCGGATCGACGTCAAGCAGGATGCCGCCGGCAACATGACCGCCGTGGCGGTCGGCAAGCAGGTTACCTTCCGCCAGAAGCGCGAAGGCCTGGACGAGTACATCGACGCCCAGTCGGACAAGCTGGAATACGACTCCGGCAACGACCTGGTCAAGCTCACCGGCGCTGCCCGCATCCGCCGCGGGCAAGACGAACTGCGCGGTGCGGTCATCGTCTACCATAGCAATACCGAACAGTATTCGATCGAAGGCGGCGCCAAGACGGCTGACAATCCGCAGTCCGGCCGCGTTCGCGTGGTGATCCAGCCGAAGACCAAGACGCCGGCTGCTGCGCCCGCCGGCCAACCAGTGCCGCTCAAGCCTGCCGACAACATCGCCGAGCCGCGTCCCGAGTAAGCGGCGAAATGGCCATGGACGGTTTGCCCGACAATCTGTTTTCCGCCGTGCCGGCGGCCCGCGAAGCCGAGTGGACGGAAGTCCTGGCGCGTGGCGGGCAAACCCGGGTCGAGCGCATCGTCTCGCACGGCCAAGCGTCGCCGCCCGGCTTCTGGTACGACCAGGCCGAGCATGAATGGGTGGCCCTGTTGTCCGGTGGTGCCGTGATCGGGTTTGAATCGCCCGCCCGCTCCGTCAACCTGCAGCCGGGCGACCACCTGCTGATTCCCGCCCACGCGCGGCATCGCGTCGAATCCACCTTGCCGGGGGTCGATACGGTGTGGCTGGCGGTGTTCTACTGATGTCGTCGAACATGAAGGTATCGTCCGGCGACCTGTTTTCCGTTGAGTCGCGGGCCATGCCCGCCGATTCGCCGAACGCGTATCTGCGTTCGCACGTTTTCCCTCCTTTCTGCCGAAAGGATCAGCACGAGGAAGTCGCATGAATCCGGGCACCAGCCCCGCGGAGGTCCGGCCAGGCAGCAGTGAGCTGCGTGCCGAAGGCCTGAACAAGCGCTACCGCTCGCGCACGGTGGTCCATGATGTGTCGCTCACCGTGAAGAGTGGTGAAGTGGTCGGCCTGCTCGGCCCCAACGGCGCCGGCAAGACCACCAGCTTCTACATGATCGTCGGTCTGGTCCAGGCGAACGACGGCGCCGTCTACCTGGATGGACGCGACATCGGCCGCTGGGCGATCCACCGGCGCGCACGGGCCGGCCTGGGCTATCTGCCGCAGGAGGCATCCATCTTCCGCCGCATGACCGTGTCGGAAAACGTGATGGCTGTCCTGGAGCTGCACGAGCCCGATCCGGAACGCCGCGGCCGTCGTCTGGCCGAACTGCTGCACGATCTGCATGTCACTCATCTGGCCAATCAGTCCGCGATCAGCCTGTCCGGTGGCGAACGCCGTCGGGTCGAGATCGCACGGGCACTGGCTGGCAACCCCAAATTCATCCTGCTCGACGAACCATTCGCCGGCGTGGACCCGATCGCAGTGCTCGACATCCAGCGCATCATCGCCTTCCTGCGGGGACGCGGAATCGGCGTGCTGATCACCGACCACAATGTGCGTGAAACCCTGGGCATCTGCGATCGCGCCTACATCATCAGCGACGGCCGGGTACTGGCAAGCGGTACGCCGGAAGACATCATCAACGACGAGCAGGTCCGCCAGGTCTATCTTGGCGAGCATTTCAGGATGTAAGCTGGCCCTATGAAGCCGTCGTTGCAACTCAAACTCTCTCAGCAACTGACGCTGACCCCGCAGTTGCAGCAGTCGATCCGTCTGCTGCAACTGTCCACGCTCGACCTTCAGCAGGAGCTGGAGCAGTTCATCTCCCTGAACCCACTGCTCGAACGCAGCGACAGCAACGAGCTCGATAGCGCCGGGGAGGTGGACGACGCCGTGGCCGCCGGCCTGCAGGACGAGTGGCGGGCGGCCGGTGAAGCGCTCGGCGAATTGTCCTGGGGGGCCGCCGGTAGCAGCGGTGGGACCGACGACGAGGACGAGGACGACCCGGACTGGTCTCAGCAGGCCGCCCAGATCGTCACCCTGCGCGAACACCTGTCGCCCCAACTGGGCGAGCTGGGCCTGTTGGACCGCGACCGTTTCCTGGCCGAGATGATCGTCGACGCGCTCGACGACGATGGCTACCTCTCCCTGCCGCTCGACGAAATCCTCACCCTCTGTCTGCCGGAATGGGAAATCGATCCGGATGAACTGGCCGTGGCACTGCGCTATGTGCAGTCCTGCGACCCGGCCGGCGTCGGTGCTCGCGACCTGACAGAATGCCTGCTGCTGCAACTCGGCCGCATGCGGCCCAGCCCTTGTCATCGTCTTGGCTGCGCCATCGTGCGCGAGCATCTCGACTTGCTGGGGGCACGCGACTATACGAAACTGAAGAAAAAGCTCGGTTGTGATGACGACGAACTGCGGGCGGCGCAAGCACTGATTGCCAGCCTGGACCCGAAACCGGGGCGGCCATTTTCCGGCGAAAAACCACGCTATGTCGTGCCGGATGTGATCGTCGTCAAGGAAAAAGGTCGCTGGCAGGCGCATCTTAACCCTGACGCGGTTCCGAAGCTGCGCATCAACCAACTCTACGCCGGCATCCTGCAGCAGCATCGCGGCGGCGACGGCAAGGGCCTGATGGAGCAGCTCCAGGAAGCCCGCTGGATGGTCAAGAACGTGCAGCAGCGCTTCACCACCATCCTGCGGGTGGCGCGGGCGATCGTCGGCAGGCAGTGGCGCTTTTTCGAGCACGGCGAGATCGGGCTGGTGCCGCTGACGCTGCGGGACATCGCGGACGAACTGGGCTTGCATGAATCGACTGTGTCGCGCGTCACCAACCAGAAGTATTTGGCGTCACCCCGTGGTATCGTGGAACTGAAATATTTCTTCGGCAGTCGTTTGGAGACGGATACAGGAGGTGCCTGCTCGGCCAAGGCCATTCAGGCGCTGCTCAAGCAACTCATCCAATCGGAGGACCAAAGCCGACCCCTAAGCGATAGCCAGCTCTCGGAATTGCTTGCCAAGCAGGGTGTGATCGTGGCCCGCCGAACCGTGGCGAAATACCGCGAAGGCATGCAGATTCCACCTGTGAACTTGCGCAAGGCTCTGTAAGGCGGACGTCAGTCCGAGAGGCGAGGGCAACGATAATCCCAAGCCTCGTACCTGAAACTTGTCTGGAGGTAGACCATGAATCTGACCATGAGCGGACACCATCTCGAAATCACGCCGGCGATCCGCGACTACATGACGTCGAAGCTGACGCGGGTGACGCGCCACTTCGATCATGTGATCGACGTCAACGTGATCATGTCCGTAGACAAACTGGTCCAGAAAGTGGAAGCCACGTTGCACGTGAGGGGCAACGACATCTTTGCGGAGTCCATGGACGCCGATCTCTATGCAGCGATCGACGCACTGGTGGACAAACTGGACCGTCAGGTACTCAAGCACAAGGAAAAGAGGTTCGAGAAGCGGCACGACGGCGTGCTCAAGCGCATGAACGGACACGCCGAGGAAGAAGCATGACGGGCGGGCGGCGGGCCATGGCCTGTCGCCCAAAAATGGGACAAGGCGGAGTACAATGCGGCGGCGAGGTCGGACTAACGGCCTCGCCGTTGTCGCTTTCGACATGTTGCCGGGTTCGTTTCCCAAGTCTTTTCAGCGAAAGGGCTGGGGAAACGAACCCCGTCGAGGGCTTTCCTCGATCTCCATCCGGCCCTGAGCCGGCAACGCCATGAGTCTGGTCGCGAAAATCATATCGCCGGAGCGGATCCTGCTGGATCTGGATGTCGGCAGCAAAAAACGGGTGTTCGAGCAAGTCGGCATCCTAGCGGAAAATCAGCATGGCATCGCACGCGCCAAGGTGTTCGATGCCCTGTTCGACCGCGAAAAGCTGGGGTCCACCGGGCTCGGGCAAGGTGTTGCCATCCCGCATGGCCGCATCAAGGGGCTGAAGGAGGCGGTCGGCTTCTTCATCCGCATGAAGGAAGGCATTCCCTTCGATGCGCCGGACGGCAAGCCGGTACAGCTGCTGTTCGTGCTGCTGGTGCCCGACCATGCAAGCGACCTGCATCTGATGATTCTGTCCGAACTCGCCGAACTGTTCTGTAGCCGCTTGCTGCGCGAATCGCTGCTCAGCGTGCCGGATGCGGAAGCAGCCTATCGCCTGATCAGCGAAAAGGCCGACGCGGCCGCCTGATCGCCTTTGTTGCAGGGCGAAGCAGGACGCCAGCAGTGGAATCCGGTACAGTCAGGTTGAGTCTCCCGGAAGCGCGATCGGCAATGCAATCGGCTGCGCGAAGCAGCCTGCGCCGCAAGGTATTCCAGGGAGCCAATCGGTAGGCGTCGGTGCAAGCTGATGCCTGTATGAGTCCGGCCGGGCCGGGCGCCTGGCGGGATGGAACCCCGCCTTTGTCAGCAGACGCGCATGCCTCAAATCAGCATCCGGCAGCTCTACGAAGACAACAAGGACAAGCTGGACCTCGCCTGGGTTGCCGGGTTGTCCGCCGTCGACAAGACGGTTTCCAACGACGATGTCGATCGTCGCACGCTGGCCCTGGTGGGCCACCTCAACTTCAGTCACCCGAACAAGATCCAGGTGCTGGGTCTGGCGGAGATGGAGTACCTCCGGAG